>DASWOO010001335.1:0-7526 GCA_036404335.1 Kofleriaceae bacterium | reverse complement strand
GTCGCCGCCGCGTCGAGCCGGATCCGGATCGGCACCATGTTGATCAGCAGGCCCATCACGCGCGCGTCCTCGGCACCGCGCCGCTCGTTGACCGGCACGCCGATCACCAGCTCGCGCTGGCCGGCGAGCTCGCCGAGCGCGACGGCGTACGCCGCGAGCAGCGCGGTCGACGCGAAGCCGCGCGCCGCAGCCGATCGCGCGGCCAGCCGGCGGCGCAAGGCCCCCGGCAGCGCGCGCAGGTAGGTCGTGCCCGCGAACCGATCGTCGAGCGCGGCGTGCGGCCGCAGGGTCGGCAGCGCCAGCGCGGGCGGCGGCACGGCGAGCTGGTGCCGCCAGTACGCCAGGTGCGCCGCGCGCTCGCCGTCGATCCGCTGGCGCAGCGCGCGCACCGCGTCGTGGAACGCGGCGGCCGGCGCGTCGGGCTCGACGTCGCCGCCGGCGAGCAGGGACTGGTACGCGCCGAACACGCTGTCGATCAGCAGCGCCGCCGAGCTGCCGTCGAAGATGATGTGGTGCGCGGCGAACAGCACGATCGCCTCGCGCGGCGAGCGCTCGAACACGCGGACGCGGAACAGCGGACCGCCCTCGATGCGGAACGGCTCGAGGCTGGCGGCGCGGACCGCGCGCAGGGCCTCGGCCTCGTCGGCCTCGGTCAGATCGATCACGGCGAAGTCGAGCGGGCGCGCGGCGTCGATCGATTGCGTTGCGCGATCGCCGGCGCGCTCGATCATCGTCGACAGCACCGGGTGCTGCGCGACCGCCGCGCGGCACGCGGTCGCGAACGTCAGCGCGCTGAGCCCGCGCACGCGCAGCGCGAGCGGGACGTTGTACGCGGTCATCGCCGGGAACGACCGCTGCACGATCCACAGCCCGAGCTGGACCTCGGACAGCTCGCACGTGCGCGTCCCGCCCTGCAGCCGCGCGAGCGCGTCCCGGACGCGGCGCCGGTCGAGCTTGCCTGCCTTGTAGTCAGCGATGAGCGTGTCGAGCTGGTGCTTCATGGCGGGTTCTCTTCAGTTCACGCGCGCGAGCGCCGCGTCGAGGCTCAGCGCGCCGCGGGCGAGCTGCTCGAGGGCGTCGAGCACGTCGGCGTCGGGGGGTTCGGTTTGCGAGGGCGCGGCGAGCCGGTCGGCCGCCGCGGCGTGGCGCGGGGCGAGGTGCGCCGCGAGCTCGGCGATCGTCGCGTGATCGAACAGCTGGCCCGGCGAGAACGCCGGGTCGAGATCGCGCGCGATCCGCTGGCTGAGCCCGACCAGCCCGAGCGAGGACAGGCCGAGCTCGAGGAAGCCGGCGTCGACCGGGATCGCGTCGGCCGGGCGGCCGAGCTGGGTCGCGACCAGGCGGCGCAGGTAGCTCACGGCGTCCGGCGCGCCGCCGGTGATCGGGACCGGCGCCGGCGGCGCGGCGACCGGCGCCGGCGCGGCGACGCTCGAGATCCAGTGGCGATCGCGCGCGAACGGGTAGCTCGGCAGGTGGAGCCGGCCCGGCGCGTCGTCGTACAGCGCGCGCCAGTCGACCGCGTAGCCGGTCAGCCACAGCTCGGCGAGCTTGCGCCACGCGCCCGTATCCGACCACCGCCGCGCCAGGTCGCGTAGCAGCGCGGGATCGTCGAGCAGCGTCGGTCGGGCGGCCAGCCCGGCGAGCCGGCCGCGCCACAGCCGCGCGTCGTCCTCGCCCCGCGCCAGCGCGCCCATCAGCTCCTCCAGCTCGACGATGTCGCGCACCGCCACGATCGCGCGGTCCTCGAGCGCGACCCGGCCAACCTGCAGCGTGTAGCCCAGGGCCACGAGGTCGGCCTCGGGATGCTCGGCGAGGTAGCCCGCGAGCTTGCCGGCGTACGCGCGCAGCCGATCCTCGGTGTTGGCGGATAGCGGCACCAGCACGCGCGCCGGGCTCGCGGCCCGCGGCGCCGGCGCGACAGTGGGCGCCTCCTCGACGATGACGTGGGCATTCGAGCCGGTGGCGCCGAACGCGCTGACCCCGGCGCGGCGCAGCTCGACGCCGGCCGCCGGATCGAGCCGCCAGTCGGCGAGCTCGGTCTGGAGATAGAACGGCGAGCCCGCGAGCTCGAGGTACGGGTTGGGCGGATCGGCGTGCAGCAGCCCGACGAGCTGACGGTGGTGCAGCTGCAGCGTGGCCTTGGTCAGGCTGCTGATCCCGGCCGCCGCCTCGGCGTGGCCGATGTTGGACTTGATCGAGCCCAGCGCGCAGAACTGCTGGCGGTCGGTGCCGGCGCGAAACGCGCGGATCAGGCCCTTGAGCTCGATCAGATCGCCGAGCGGCGTGCCGGTGCCGTGCGCCTCGATGCAGGTGATCGACGCCGGATCGATCCCGGCCTGCGCCAGACAGTCGGTGACCAGCTGGGCCTGCGCCGCGGGCGACGGTACGCTGAGCCCGGCGGTGCGGCCGGCGTGGTTGACCGCGCTCGCCCGGATCACCGCGTAGATGCCGTCGCCATCGGCGAGCGCGCGCGCGAGCGGCTTGAGCACCACCGCGCCGACGCCCTCGGCCGACACGTAGCCGTCGCCGCCGGCGCCGAACGACCGGCAGCGCCCGTCGCTGGCGTGCATGTCGAGCAGGCCGTAGGTCTGATACTTGTCGGGGTGGAGCGACAGGTTGACGCCGCCGGCGATCGCGACCTCGCACTCGCCGCGGCGCAGGCTGTCGACCGCGAGGTGGACGGCGGTCAGCGACGACGCGCAGACGGTGTCGATCGCCATCGACGGGCCCTGGAAGTCGCACGCGTGCGAGACCCGGTTGGCGATCGGCGCGTAGTTGAGCGTGAGCGGGAACCGCTCGCCGCGCGCGACCGCGGCGTCCTGGACCAGCGTGTAGTCCTTGTGCATGACGCCGACGTAGACGCCGACCCGCCGGCCGCCGTCGGGCGCGACCAGGCTGGCGGGCGTGTAGCCGGCGTCCTCGATCGCCTGCCACGAGGTCTCGAGGAACAGGCGCTCCTGCGGATCGAGCAGCGCGGCCTCCGCGGGCGCGATGCCGAAGAATCGGGCATCGAAGCAGTCCGCGTCGCGCACGAAGCCGCCCCAGCGCGACATCGCGCGGCCCGAGGGCGAGCGCACGTCGGCGAGCTCGCTGGCCGGCCAGCGATCCTCGGGGACCTCGATGATGCTATCGCGCGCGGCCACCAGGTTGGCCCACAGCTCGTCGATGCTGTCGGCCTCGGGGTAGCGGCCCGCGAGGCCGATGATCGCGATCGCGGCGGGCGCGGCGGGCGCGGCGGGCGCGGATGCAGGCGTGGCGAGCGTGGCGCCGAGCGGCAGGTGCGTGGTCCGGGCCGCGGCCCGCGCGGTGGGGGCGCGGCGCGCGGGCGGCGGCAGTGATGCCGACGACGATGGCAACGACGATGGTGACGACGGTGAGGATGCTGCGCCGCCATACGTGGCCTCGAGGTGGGCGATGACCGCGCCGACCGTGGTGTGCTCGAACAACAGGGTCGGCGACAGCCGCGCGGCGATCGCCTGCTCGATGGTCTTGACCACCGCGAGCAGGCGCGGCGAGTCGAGGCCGAGCTGGTAGAACCCCAGGCCCGGCGTGATCGCCGTCGCCGGCAGCCCGGTGTGGCGCGCCAGCTCCGCGATGACCAGCGCGCCGATCCCGCCGGCCGGCGCGGCGATCGGCGACGCCGCGGCGACCGGCACGGCGATCGCCGGCGCCTGGGCCGCGCGCGCGGGGTTGATCAGCCCCGCGTGGCGCACGAGCTTGGTCGTGTAGCGCGCGAGCTCGGCGACCTTGTGGCCGGCGAGATCGAAGTACTCGAGGGTGACGGTGACCAGCTCGGCCTGGCGCTCGATCGAGCTCTGCCGGATCCGCGCGTAGCACGCGCGCTGGATCGGCGCGCTGGCGTGGAACGCCTCGTAGTAGAGCGGCAGGTACAGCCGCGGCTCGTCGCCGACCAGGCTCGCGGTCGCGGCGCCGGCGCCGACCGCGCTGGCGTCGATCAGCGTGGGATGGAAGACGAAGTCGGCCGCGCTGGCGGCGGCGCGCTCGTCGAGCGCGAGGTACATCCAGCGCGCGTCGCGGCCGTCGCCGGCGAACAGCCGGCCGGTCGCCTTGACCAGCCCGCTGTGCACCAGCTCCTGCGCGCGGTAGCCGCGGTAGAGGTCCTCGAAGTCGACGCCGCCCGGCCGGCGCGCCAGCGCCTCGAGCTCGGCGACCGGGACGCGCTCGTCGAACGCGGCGCGCGCCTGGCGGTGGAGCTCGGCGGTGATGTACGGCTGCGCGTCGTCGCCGGCCGCGCGATCGCGGACCTCGACGGCCCAGCGCTCACCGTGCGGCCGCGCCTCGATCACGAGGTCGAGCGAGGCGTCCGGCGCCACGGTCAGCGGGCGATAGATCGCGAGCTGGCGCAGCGCGATCTGATCGAACGGCAGGGAGCGCTCGGCGAGCCACTGGTAGAGCAGATCGATCCACGCCAGGCCGGGCAGCAAGCGCTGGCCGTAGACCCGGTGGTGATCGAGGATCGGGTGCGCCGCGGTCAGCCGGGTCGACCACACCGGCGAGCGCGCGAAGCCGTGATCGAGCACGGCGCCGGCCGGCCGCGCGATCGGCTCGCCGGTCCGGACGTCGACCCGGGTCAGCACCGGCGGCGCGATCGGCGTCCGGCGCCCGGCGGCGGCATGATGCCCGAGGACGACGTGGCCGTTGGTGCCGCCGTCGGCGAAGCTGCTGAGCGCGGCGAACCCGAGCGCGGCCGGCTCGGTCTGGCGCGGCAGCACGAGCCCGGCGGCGGCGAGATCGTAGTGCTCGGGCGGCTGATCGCCGGACCGCATCGGCACCACGCGCTGGTGGTGGACCATCAGCGCGACCTTGATCAGGCTCGCGATCGCCTCGGCGCACAGCGGGTGGCCGATGTTGGGCTTCATCGAGCCCAGCGCGAGCGGCGCGCCGCGCGCGGGCCGGTACACCGCCTCGACCGCCTTGAGCTCGAGCAGGTCGGTGACCTCGGAGCCCGAGCCGTTGACGTCGAGGTAGCTGACGTCGGCCGGCGCGACCGCCGCGCGAGCCAGCGCCGCGCGCATCACCTGCTTCTGGGCCTGCAAGCTGGGCGTGGCCGGCCCCGCGGTCCGGCCGTCGTTGTTGATCGCCACGCCGTGGATCACCGCGTACACCGTGTCGCCGTCGCGCTCGGCGTCGGCCAGCCGCTTGACCATCACCACGCCCGCGCCCTCGCCGGGCACCACGCCGGCGGCGCGGCGATCGAAGATGTGGTGCGCGCCGCCGGCCGCGAGCAGGCCGCGCCGGGCGAACAGCTCGTGATCGGCCGGGCTGGTCAGCAGGCTGACGCCGGCGACCAGCGCGGCGTCGATCGCGCCGGTCGCCAGCGCGTCGGACGCGAGCGCCAGCGCGACCAGCGCCGACGAGCACGCGGTGTCGACGACCAGCGCGGGGCCCTGCAGATCGAGCGCGCGCGCCACGTTGGCCGCCAGGTAGTTCTGGCCGACCGCCATGATCGGGTTGCGCGCGTCGGCGATCAGCGCGCCGCCGGCGTGGCTGCGACCGCGCCCGCCGATGTAGACGCCGGTGCGCGTGCCGCCGAGCTCGGCGGCCGGGTAGCCGGCGTGGCTGACCGCCATCACGCACTCCTCGAGCACGACCAGCGCCTGCGGATCCATCGCGCGCGCGTCGTCGAGCGAGATCAGGAAGTGCGCGGGATCGAAGCCATAGACGTCGTCGATCAGGCCCGCGTGAAACTCGGTCGCCACGCCCCAGCAGTCCGCCGGCACCGGGCGGATCGCGGTCCGGCCTTCGGACAGGAGGCGCCAGTACGCGGCGAGATCGGGCGCGCCGGGCAGCCGGCACGCCATGCCGACCACGGCGAGCGGGGCCGCGGCGGCCGGGCCCGCGATCGCGACCGCCGCCGAGGGGCCCGCGACCGGGACCGCCGCCGAGGGAGCCGCGACCGGGACTGGCGCCGAGGGGCCCGCGGCCGGGACCGCCGCGGCCGGGCCCGCGATTGCGACCGCCGCCGAGGGAGCCGCGGACGCGACCGCCGCCGAGGGAGCCGCGACCGGGACCGCGACGGATAGAGCCGCCGCCGAGGGGTCCGCGGCCCGGGAAACCGCGGCCGGCATGGTGGTTGGCGGCGGTCCGATCACCGCGGGCGCCAGGGCCCGGAGCTGCGCCGCGATCGCGGCCGGGAACTGCGCGAGCAGCCATGCGGCCAGCTCGGTCACCGTCGGGTACTCGAGCAGCGTCGCGGGCCCGAGCGCGACGCCGAGCCGCAGCCTGATCTTCTGCAGGATCTGCGCGAGCAGGATCGAATCGGCGCCGTAGTCGGCGTACGGCGTGGCGGGGTCGAGCTGGCCGGGCGCGAGCTTGAGCTCGGCCTCGAACACCTGGGCAAGGAACGCGACGAGCTGCACGGATTCGGCTCCCGGCGTGGGTTCGGGGATCGCGGGCGGGAGGCCGGCCACCTTCGGCGCGGGCGCGGGCGGGGCGAGCAGGCGGGCGGCATCGAACCGCGCGGGATCGACGATCAGCGGCATGACGACCGCCGGGCGGGCCGCGAGCACGCGATCGAGCAGCGCCAGGCCCTCGGCGTCGCTGATCGAGCGCATGCCGGTCTGGACGTAGGCCGCAGCCGTGACCTCGCCGAGCCCGGTGTCGCGCCAGCTCGGCCACTGCACGCTGGTGATCGGCAGCGCGCCGGCGTGGGCCTGGGCGCAGTAGTCGAGGAATCCGTTGGCCATCGCGTAGTCGCTCTGGCCGGCGCCAAGCCCGGGCACGATCGCGGCGACCGACGAGAACAGCACGACGTGGCGCAGCGCGGCCGGGTCGAGCGCGGCGAGCAGCGCCGGCGTGCCGGTGACCTTGGGCGCGAGCACGCGGGCGATGTCGGCCAGCGGCTTGCGCACGAACGCCGGGTTGGCGTGATCGGTGAGGCCGGCGCAGTGCAGCAGCCCGACGATCGGTCCGAGCCGCGCGGCGAGCACCGCGAGCTGGCGGCGCAGCTCGGCGGGCACCTCGAGCGCGAGCTGAGCCACGTGGACCTCGGCGCCCAGCGCCTCGAGCGCGGCGATCGCCGCGAGCTTGGCCGCGATCGCCGGCGGCTGGGGCTGGGCCCAGGCGTCGCGCGGCGGCAGCGCGTCGCGGCCGGCGAGCACCAGCCGGCGGACGCCGTGGTGCGCGACCAGGTGGCGGGCGCACAGCATGCCGAGCCCGCGAGTGCCGCCGGTGATCAGCACCGTGTCGTGGCCGGCGAACGCGGGGGCCGCGCCGGCCGCCAGCGCCACGTCGTCGAGCACGGCCGCGCGCCGGACGTCGCCGCGGTAGCACACCTCGACCTCGCGCGCCGCGCTCGCCAGCTCGCGCGCGATGATCGCGGCCTGCGCCTCGACCTGATGCAGCGCCGGATCGAGATCGACGTGGCGCGAGGTCACGCCTGCGTACTCGCTCTGCAGCATGCGGTATAGCACGGCGCGCGCCGCGCCACCGAGCGCGATCCGCGGGTTGTCGATCGCCTCGAGGCCGTGGCTGATCAGCAGCGCGACCACGCCGGCCTGGCCGCG
>DASWOO010001334.1:0-10707 GCA_036404335.1 Kofleriaceae bacterium | reverse complement strand
GCGGTCGGTGCAAGCCTTAGCCGGGCCGGGCCGCCTTGACGATCGCAATAAAATCAGCCGCTTCCAGTGAAGCACCGCCGACCAGCGCGCCGTCGATATCGCGCTAGGCCATCAGCGCCTCGGCGTTGCTCGGCTTGACCGAGCCGCCGTACTGGATACGGATGGCCTCGGCCGCCGCGGCCCCGAGGTGCTCGCCCAGCCGCTTGCGGATGTGGGCGTGGGCCTCCTGGGCCTGGGCCGGCGACGCGGTCCGGCCGGTGCCGATCGCCCACACCGGCTCGTAAGCAATGACGATCTTGGCCGACTTGCCGCCGTCGATCCCGGCGAGCGCGCCGGCGAGCTGATCATCGACGACCTGCAAGGTCCGGCCGGCGTCGCGCTCGGCCAGGGTCTCGCCGACGCAGATGATCGCGCCCAGCCCGGCGGCCAGCGCGGCGCGCGCCTTCTTGCCGACCGACTCGCTGGTGTCGCCGAAGAACTGGCGGCGCTCGCTGTGGCCGACGATCACCCAGGTCGCGCCCGCGTCGCCGGCCAGGGCGGCCGAGACCTCGCCGGTCCACGCGCCCCGGTCCTCCCAGTGGCAGTCCTGGGCGCAGGTCGCGATGCTCGTGCCCTCGAGCCGCTTGGCCACCGAGTGGAGCACGGTGAACACCGGCGCGACGCCGACCGCGACGCCCTTGACCGCGCCGAGCTGGTTCTTCAGCTCGGTGACCAGCGCCAGGCCCTCGGCGATCGTCTTGTGCAGCTTCCAGTTACCGACGACAAACGGCGTCCGCATCTCCAACACGTATCACGTTGTCCAGGTCACGTGATATTCGCAGCGCCGCCCACCGGCGAACGCGCAGCGGGGATGGAACACGCCGACGGCGCGCGCCCCGGTCAGCTCGACGACGCGCTCGATCTCGGCCGACACCAGGGTGCAGACGTCGAGCGAGCCGGCGTAGCCGTGCAGGACGACGTCCGCGCTGCCCGGCGCGACCGCGACCGCCGCCTCGCCCCAGTCGTGGTAGCGGCTCCAGAACGACGGCAGCGCGGCGAGCACGTCCTCGGCGGTCAGGCTCGCCGGGTCGGCGCCGAACAGCCGGGCAAACGTCGCGCTCATCGTGCCGCGGCCGACCTTGCGCGGCACCAGCTGGCTCGGCACCAGGGCGCGGGCGGCGGCGAGCGCGGTGACCAGGTTGGCGAGGTCGACCCAGCCGAGCGGCGCGAGGCTCACCGACAGCGCGCCGGCCAGGGCCGGGGTCTCGGCGACGAGCTTGGCCAGGCCGTCGTCGCCGATGTGGTGCTGCAGGAGGCGCGACAGCACGCGCAGGTGGGCGGCGCGGACGTGGCCGGTGACGAGCCGCGGGACGGGCAACAGCTCGATCCGGCTGCCGACGCCCTCGGTCGGGCCGAGCAGGATCTCGGCGGCCTTGACCGGATCCTCGAGCTCCTGGACCAGCGACGCGTCGGGCGCGGGCAGCCGGTCGAGCGCGCGGGCCAGCGCGATCGAGAACGTCGACGCCGACGCCCAGCGCTTCTTGGGCACCGGCTACAGCGCCTTGGCGATCACCGCGTCGATCGCCTCGGTCAACGCCGGCCGGGCCTGCGACGGCGGGGTCAGCGGCTCGGCGAGCTGGCGCTGCACCACCTGGGGCGCGGGCCCGGCGCCGAACGGCGGCCGGCCGGTCAGCATGCAGTAGACCGTCGCGGCCAGGCCGTAGACATCGGTGGTCGGCGCGTCGGCGTGATCGAGGAACGACTCGGGCGCGGCGAACCCCGGGGTGCCGGCGGCGTCGCGCTGGTCGCCGGCCTTGACCGCGACGCCGACGTCGACGAGCACGGCGCGGTCGCGCTCGCGGTCGAGCAGGACGTTGGCCGGCTTGACGTCGCGGTGGATCACTCCGACCGCGTGCATCGCGTCGAGCGCGTCGCCGATCTCGAGCGCGATCTGCGCGACCGCGGCGGTCGGGAACCACTCGCCGCGGTCGAGGGTCGCGCGCAGCACCTCGGACAAGGGCTGGCCCTCGACCAGCTCCATCACGAAGTAGACGTCGCCGTCGTGCTCGCCGAGCGCGTAGACCTGGACGAGGTTCGGGTGATGGAGCGAGGCGAGCAGGCCCGCCTCGGCGCGGAACCGGGCGACCAGGTCGCGGTCGCTGGCCAGGTCCGAGCGCAGGACCTTGATCGCCACCGGCCGGCCGAGCCCGAGGTCCTCGCCGCGGTAGACCACGCCCATCGCGCCGCGCGACAGCTCGTGGACCACGCGGTAGGTGCCGCCGACGATCGTGCCGGTCGACAGCCCGCCGGTGTCGCCGCCCGGCGGGGGCTCGAGCCGCTCGTCGGACGCGACGATCCGCAGGTCGCCGATCGGGGCGGCGCGCAGCGCGCCGTAGCAGCGCGACAGCGCGGCCTCGCCGCTGCGCTCGCCGGGCGCCAGCTCGGTGAGCGTGGCCCGCATCTGGACGTAGATCCCGGTGCCGTCGACCGTGATCAGCTCGTTCTGGATCCGGGCGAGCAGGCCGCGGATGACCTCGGCGCCCTGCTCGGCGCCGGCGTTGACCATCAGCACCGCGATCTCGTCGCCGCCGAGCCGGCCGATCGGATCGTTGCCGCGCACGGTCTGCCGGACCCGGCTGGCGATCTGCGCGAGGACCTCGTCGCCGGCGCGGTGGCCGTGCGCGAGGTTGATCCGGCGCAGGCCGACGACGTCGACCACCGCGAGCGACAGCGGCTCGCCGCGCCGGGCGGCGACCGCGGCCTCGTGGGCGATGGTCTGCTCGAACGCGCCGCGCGAGATCGCGCCGGTCAGCGGGTCGTGCAGGGTGGCGGCGAGCAGGCGCTCGCCGTCGGCGACGAACCGGCGGTGGCTCGCGAGCCACGACAGCTCGCGGGTCAGCCGCATCGCGAGCGCCTTGAGGTCGGCGCGCTCGGCGGCCGAGAACCGGCGCGGGGTGTCGGCGACGATCGCGACCAGGCCGCCGACCTCGGTGCTCGACGAGCGCAGCGCGTCGGCGATCACCGCGCGCGGCGCGGCGCCGCCGGTGATCACCGTGCCGTTGGCCGCGGCGGCGATCCGGGCGGCGCCGGCGATCTCGGCCTTGTAGCCGTCGGCGGGCGGCCGGCGCGCGGCGCTCGGCACCATCTGGCCGCCGTCGAGCCACCACATGATGCAGTCGTCGGCGCAGAACCCGCCGGCGATCGCCACCAGGGTCTCGGGCGACGTCGTGCTGGTCAGGCCGATCAGCGAGCTGGCGACCAGGCTCCGGGCGCGGACCAGGTCGAGCTCGGGGTCGGTCTCGGCCCGGAGGGTCATCGCCGCGATCGCCGAGGCCGACAGCGGCGTGAACAGCACGCCGGCCGCGCCGGCCTGGGCCGCGGCGCCGGCGAGCCGGGCGGCGTTGGCGCCATCGCCGGCGATCCAGCGCGGTGGGCCAGCGGCCGCGGGGCCGAGGTCGCCGGCCAGCGACGGCGCGACCACGACCGCGGCGAAGCCGTCGAGCGCCGCGCCCGGCTTGACCGCGACGATCTCGACGCGCGCGGCCGCCGCGAGCGGTTGCAGCTCGGCGAGCAACCGACCCGAGGGGTCGATCACCGCGAGCTGCTTGTCCGCCACCGACACCCGCGCAATATAGCGTACGCGCGCGGGCCCCGCCGGGACCAGCTACGGCTTCAGCGCCGCGATGCCCGGCAGCTCGACGCCCTGGACGAACTCGAGCGAGGCGCCGCCGCCGGTCGACACGTGCGAGACCTTGTCGGCCAGCCCGGCCTGGGCGATCGCCGCGGCCGAGTCGCCGCCGCCGACCACGGTCAGCGCCAGCCGGTTGTCGGCCAGCGCCTTGGCTACCGCCATCGTGCCGGCGGCAAACTTCGGCTTCTCGAACACGCCCATCGGCCCGTTCCAGAACACCGTGCGCGCGGCGGTCAGCACCTTGCGATAATTCTCGATCGTCTGCGGGCCGATATCGAGCGCCATGCCCTCGGCCGGGATCGCGTCGGTCGACGCCACGGCCGAGCCGTCCGCGTCGAGGCTGTCGGCGACGATCACGTCGGTCGGCAGGTGGACCAGGATCCGCTTCTCGACCGCCTTGCGCAGGAAGTTGCGGGCGATCGCGAGCTTGTCGCGCTCGACCTTGCTCTTGCCCATGTTCTTGCCCTGGGCCTCGAGGAAGGTGTTGGCCATCGCGCCGCCGACCACGATCGCGTTGACCCGCTCGAGCAGCGCGTCGAGGACCTCGATCTTGTCCGAGACCTTGGCGCCGCCGACCACGGCGACGTACGGCCGGTCGACCTCGCCGAGCAGCCGGGTCAGGAAGTCGATCTCCTTGGCCATGACGAAGCCGGCGCCCTTCTCGGCGACGAACTTCACCATGCCCGCGGTCGAGGCGTGCGCGCGGTGCGCGGTGCCGAACGCGTCGTTGACGTAGACGTCGCAGTACGACGCCAGCTGGCGCGCGAGCTGCTCGTCGTTGGCCTCCTCGCCCGGGTGGAAGCGAAGGTTCTCGAGCATCGCGATCTGGCCGTCGCGCAGGTCGCTGACGACCTTGCGCGCGCCGTCGCCCGCCGGCTCGTCGGCCAGCGTGACGTCGATCGACAGCAGCTCGGCCAGCCGGGCCGCGACCGGCTCGAGCGACAGCTCGGGCTTGACCTGGCCGTCGGGCCGGCCGAGGTGCGAGCCGAGCACGATCCGCGCGCCGCGCTCGATCAGGTGCTTGAGCGTCGGCAGGGTCGCGGTGATCCGCGCGTCATCCGAGACCTTCTTGGTGCCCTTGACGAACGGGACGTTGTAATCGACCCGGACGAACACCCGCTTGCCCTCGACGGCGAGCTCCTCGACCGACTTGATCTTGTCGGGCAGGCTCACAGCTTCTCCGCGACGAACTTCGCGAGGTCGAGCAGGCGCTGCGAGTACGCCATCTCGTTGTCGTACCAGGCCATGACCTTGACCAGGTCGCCGACGACCGAGGTCAGCGGCGCGTCGACGGTCGACGAGTGCAGGTCGCCGTTGAAGTCCGACGACACCAGCGGCTCTTCCGACACCGCCAGGATGCCCTTGAGCGGGCCGGCGGCCGCGGCCTTGAACGCCGCGTTGATCTCCTTGGCGGTCGCCGCGCGCTCGAGCCGCGCGGTCAGATCGACCAGCGAGACGTTGGGGGTCGGCACGCGGATCGCCTGGCCGTCGAGCTTGCCCGCCATCGCCGGCAGGACCTCCTGCAGCGCCTTGGCGGCGCCGGTCGTCGTCGGGATCATCGACAGCGCGGCGGCGCGGGCGCGGCGCAGGTCCTTGTGGGGCAGGTCGAGGACGTTCTGATCGTTGGTGTACGAGTGGATCGTCGTCATCAGGCCCGAGATGATGCCGAACGACTCGTGCAGGACCTTGGCGACCGGCGCCAGGCAGTTGGTGGTGCACGACGCGTTCGAGATCACGTGGTGCTCGGCCGGCTTGTACATGTCGAGGTTGATCCCCATGCACAGCGTGACGTCGGGGCTCTTGGCCGGCGCCGAGATCAGGACCTTCTTGGCGCCCGCGGCCAGGTGCTTGCCGGCGGTCTCCTTGTCGACGAACCGGCCGGTCGACTCGATCACGATGTCGACGCCGTTCCACTTGATCGCGCCCGGATCCTTCTCGGCGCTGATCTTGACGGTATCGCCGTTGACGACGATCGCGCCGTCCTGGATCTCGACCGTGCCCGGGAACTTGCCGTGCACCGAGTCGTGCTTGAGCAGGTGGGCGAGCGTCTTGACGTCCGTCAGGTCATTGACGAGGACGAGGTCGAACACGTCGGGCATCGCCGCCATGCAGCGCACGAACCCGCGACCGATCCGACCGAAGCCATTGATACCGATACGCACCTTCGACATGCGCGGCACCCTAGATCGGATCTAGGTGACTCGCCAGGGGGCTACGCGAGCTGCTGTGCCTTGTCCATCTTCGAAATTTTCAGCGTAACCTCGCTGATCAATTCGGTCGCGAACGCGACGATCTGCTTCTCGTCGAAGCCTTGCGCCTGGAGGTCCTTGTAGGTCGACTTGGCGAGGATCTTCAGTGCGCGGGTCTTGGCTTCACGGTCGGTCATGGGACAAGTGTCCGAGCCAGCACCCAGCGTGCCAGTTGCTCGCAGCCGTCCCGCGATCGCAACTGCCCGGAATCGTGCCCGCGATCCCGGCGTTCGCCACAAGCGCGTACCCGCCGGCTGCATAGCGCCGGCTCCGGGTGCGCAGGGCCCTACGCAGTAGGTGTGGCGCCGGTCAGTTCTCGACGAACGCTTTGAGGCGCTTGGACCGCGACGGGTGCCGTAGCTTGCGCAGCGCCTTGGCCTCGATCTGCCGGATGCGCTCGCGGGTGACCTCGAAGTCCTGGCCGACCTCCTCGAGCGTGTGGTCCGACTTCTCGCCGATGCCGAACCGCATGCGCAGGACCTTCTCCTCGCGCGGGGTGAGCGTCGCCAGCACCTTGCGGGTCTGGTCGGCCAGGTTGACCGAGATGACGCTCTCGCTCGGCGACACGATCGACTTGTCCTCGATGAAGTCGCCGAGGTGCGAGTCCTCCTCCTCGCCGATCGGGGTCTCGAGCGAGATCGGCTCCTTGGCGATCTTGAGGACCTTGCGGACCTTGTCGAGCGGCAGCTCCATGCGCTCGGCGATCTCCTCGGGGATCGGCTCGCGGCCGAGCTCCTGGACCAGGTAGCGGGTGGTGCGCACCAGCTTGTTGATCGTCTCGATCATGTGGACCGGGATGCGGATCGTGCGGGCCTGGTCGGCGATCGCGCGGGTGATCGCCTGGCGGATCCACCACGTCGCGTAGGTCGAGAACTTGTAGCCGCGCTTGTACTCGAACTTGTCGACCGCCTTCATCAGGCCGATGTTGCCCTCCTGGATCAGATCCAGGAACTGCAGGCCGCGGTTGGTGTACTTCTTCGCGATCGACACCACGAGGCGCAGGTTGGCCTCGACCAGCTCGGACTTGGCGCGGTCCGCCATCCGCTCGCCCTCGTGCAGATCGCGGAACGTGGAGCGCAGCTCGGGGGCGGCGCCGCGCGCCTCCTCCTCGATCACGGCGACCTTGCGCATCGCCGTCTTGATCTGCTCCTCCATCTCCTCGAAGTCGGCGACGGTCATCATCGTCTTCTTGCCGACCGCGCGGGCGCGCTGGGGCGACGCCCGCATCTCGCGCAGCGTCTTGCGGATGTCGCTGGCCGGCAGGCCGGCCTTGGCCTCACACTCGCGGACCTCGAGCTCGGCCTTGTCGAGCTTGATGATGATGTTCTTGAGCTGGGCGACGATGCGGTCGACCGTGGGCTTGTTGAGCCGCAGGTCCGACAGCTCCTCGAACATCTGGGCGCGGTTGCCCTTGATCAGCTCCTTGACCTTCTTCTTCTTGCCGTCGGTGTCGGCCTCGACCTGCTTCTCCTCGAGCTTCTCGGTGTCGCGCTGGAGCTTGCGGACCTTGTCGATGATCTTGCAGACCCGGTCGACGTAGAACTGCTCGTTGAACTCGGCCTCATCCTCGTCGATGTCCTTGACGACGTCCTTGACGCGGACCTTGCCGCGGCGCAGGCGCTCGCCGATCTCGAGCAGCTCCTCGACGGCGACCGAGCTGTTGAGCACGGCCTGCAGCATCTTGCGCTCGCCGTCCTCGATCCGCTTGGCGATCTCGACCTCGCCCTCGCGGGTGAGCAGCGAGACCGAGCCCATCTTGCGCAGGTACATCCGGACCGGATCGCTGGTCCGCGAGTAGGCGTACTCCTCGTCCTCGTCGACCTCGCCCTCTTCCTTCTCCTTCTCGATGTCGAGGCCCTTGGGCGGCTGGTCGACCAGCTCGGGCCGGCGCGAGCCGGAGTTATCGACGACCTCGATGCCGTGCTCGCCGAGCGCGGCCAGCCAGCCGTCGATCTGGTCGGTCGACACGACGTCCTCGGGCATGTGGTCGTTGACCTCGTCGTAGGTCACGAACCCCTTCTGCTTGCCGAGCTCGATCAGCTTGTCGCGCGCCGAGTTCTCGCCGCCGGCGCCACCGCCGCGGGCCGCGCGCGGCGCCTTCTTGCGCGTCTCGGCCTCGATCGCGGCCGCGTCGGCCTCGGTCGACAGGCTGCGCGGCTTGGCGACGCCGAACTCGTCCTCTTCCTCTTCCTCTTCGAACACCGGCAGCACGTCGTCGACGACCGCGTCGTCGTCGAGATCGATCTCGGCCGGGCGACCCTTCACGCCCGGCTTGCCGGCCTTGCCCGCGGCGGCCGCGGCAGACTTGGCCTTGGCGGCCGGCGAGAAGTCGTCGTCGTCCTCGTCCTCGTCGCCGAACCCGTCGTCGTCCTCGTCGCGCGGCGGCCGGGGCGGCTTGGTCGCCGGCTTGGTCAGCGGCTTGGCCACGGGCTTGCCCGACGCGTCCGCGACGGGCGCGCCCAGCTTGCCGGGCTTGCCGGGCTTGCCCGGCTTGGCGACCGCCACGCCGCCGGCACCGTTCGGGCCACTCGGGCCACTCGGGCCACCCGAGCCGCTCGGGCCGCCGGGCCCGCCCGGGCCGCCGGCACCGTTCGCTCCGCTCGCGTCCTTGCCAGCGCCCGCGGGCTTCTTGGCCTTGGCCTCTGCCTTGGCGTCCGGCTTCACGTCGGGCTTCTTCGTCTTTGCGGCTGGGGTACGCGCCATATCTACTCGACCTGCTTTCGGTTCGACGTCTCGGGGTCTTCGGCGGGCTTTTGCACCACGCCGGACCGGGCCTTGCGCTCTGCCGCGACCTGGGTGGCCAGCTCGCGGTTACCTGTCCGTTCGGCGATGAGCTCGCTGGTCAGCGACCGGGCGAGCTCGTCATCCCCGCGGCGCTTGGCGTCCGCGAGCTGCTTGGTGATCTCCATCAAACGCACGGTCACCTGACGAGCCTCGAGGTTTTTGGTCATCGCGGTGAGCGATGCCATCGGATCCTTGGCGGCGTATTTTCCGGTCAGCACGTGCTGGGCCGTAGTCGGTGGCAGTTGCACAGGGGCAAGCTCGAGCAAGGACTGTCCCGTCCGAGCCGCGGAATACATGGCGCGGAGCCGTGCATCCGTCAAGAGCCAAAAAGCCTTGTCTGCTTCGACGGTTGCGATCAGCTGAGGATGGTCCGCCAGCAGCGTGATCAGCTCCAGCTCCTCCATCGGCGGGGGAGGGGCCGGCCCGTTCGGCGAGGCCGGCGAGGCCTGGGACCCACCGGGACGCCCGTCATCTCGCCTGTCATCTCGCGGGGTTGTCGGACCACCGGACGAGCCGGCCGAGCCGTACGGGCGCGCCTGTGCGCCCCGCGCCAGCGCATTTCGCACCACCGCCACGTCGACTTCGAGCCCGGTCGCCAAGGTGCCGACGATTAGATCACGTTTGGTAGGGCTGGCAATTTTCGCGACGAGTCGGACCGCATCTTCGAGCGCGCGGGCCTTGGCGTCGGCGTTGCCCCGGGCCTTGGCCCAGACCTCGAAGGCGAAGAACTCGATGCCGCCCTGGGCCCGGTCGACCGCCTCGCGCAGCTGCTCGGCCCCGCCGCTGGCGATCAGGCTATCGGGGTCGACGCCGTCGGCCAGCGCGCCGGCGCCGCCGGACCGCGCGTGGCCGGGCCGCGCCGCGACGTAGACCTCGGTGTCGGCCTCGACGCACAGCTGCAGCGCGTGCATCGTCGCCTTGTAGCCGGCGCGGTCGCCGTCGTAGAGCAGGACGACGCGCTCGGTCAGCCGCTTGAGCGCGCCGACCTGCTCGGGGGTCAGCGCGGTGCCCAGCGGCGCGACGCACTCGGTGAACCCGGCCTGGTGCAGCGAGATCACGTCGAAGTTGCCCTCGACCAGCACCGCGCGCTTCTGGCTCTGCATCGCCTCGCGGGCCTGGGCCAGGCCGAACAGCAGCTTGCCCTTCTTGTAGACCGGGCTCTCGGGGCTGTTGATGTACTTCGGCGGCTCGCTGCCGTCGGGAGCCTTCTGGGGCGGCGCGACCAGCCGCGCCGAGAACCCGGCGATGTCGCCGCCGGGCAGGACCACGGGGCACACCAGGCGATCGCGGTTGCGGTCGTAGTGGCCGCTGGTCCGCGGCCGCACGGCGATGAGGCCCAGCTTGACCGCCAGGTCGAGGTCGGCGCGCTGGGCCTTGAGGTGATCGGTCAGGCCGCTCCACTCGCCGGGCGCGTAGCCGAGCTGGAACCGGTCGGCGGTCTCGGTCGACACGCCGCGCCGCGCCAGGTAGGCCCGGCCGGGCTCGCCGCGCGTCGGGTCGGCCAGCATCTCGCGGAAGAACGCAGTGGCGAGCTTGTTGAGCTCGAGCATCGCGATCCGCTCGCCGCGCGCGCGGCGCAGCTCGGGAGATTCCTCGATCCGCGGCACGGCGATGCCGAACCGGTTGGCGAGCTGCTAGGCCGCGTCGACGAAGCTCTTGCCCTCGAGCTCCATCACGAACGAGAACACATCGCCGTGCTTCTGGCAGCCGAAGCAATGGAAGAATCCCTTGGCCGGGATAACGTTGAACGACGGCGTCTTCTCGCCGTGGAACGGGCACAGGCCCTTCCAGCTGTTGCCCGCGCGGCGGAGCTGAACGTGCTGTCCGATCACCTGCACGATGTCCGCTGCGTCGCGGATCTGCGTGATCACGTCGTCCGGGATCATGGCCCGGTGCTCCTGTCGACGCTCGTTGCTCGGTTCATTCGTCTACTGGGCGCACGGCCGGCGCACCCGCGCGCGCACCCACGCCCACGGGTCATTCCAACAACCATGACCGATCCAG
>DASWOO010001333.1:0-5597 GCA_036404335.1 Kofleriaceae bacterium | reverse complement strand
GGCCCGCAAGCACGGCGGCCACATCCCGCAGATCGTCCAGCTGATCGGCGGCGCGGGCTGGCACCACCCGAGCTTGCCGGTGCGCGGCGGCCCGGCGGTGCAGGGCGCGCTGATCGTCGACGACTTCGCCGGCGAGCAGGGCGGCGACGCCGCGGCCCAGCTGGTCGAGGCGTTCGGGCAGCGCGCGCATCGCCTGCCGAGCACCGCGGCGGCCCAGGCCTACGACGCCGCGGCGCTGATCGCCTCCGCCCGCGCCGAGATCGCCGCCAGCCACGATCCCCGCGCCGCGCTGCGCGGTGCGCTGGCTCACGCCCGGATCGCCGACGGCGCGTGCGGCCCGGCGGCGATCGGCGCCGACGGCGAGCTGACCCGCGTGCCCGCCGTGCTCGAGGTCCAGGGCGACGACCTCGTGCTCGTGCCGTAACGCGCTATGCTGGACGGCGTGCAGGTGCGCCACAAGGATCTCGCGATCCACGCGGGGTTATTCATCGCGTGCTGCGTGACGACCTGGCTGACCGCCGGTCCGGCGTTCGCCGCCACCTTGATGGGCATCCTGCTGTGCCACGAGGCCGGCCACTACATCGTCGGCCGCCGCGCCGGCGAGGACGTCTCGCTGCCGTACTTCATCCCGCTGCCGCCGACCCTGACGCTCGGCACGCTCGGCGCGGTGATCCGGATGAAGCGCTCGATCGCCGACCGCAACGCGCTGTTCGACGTCGGCGCCGCCGGCCCGGTCGCCGGCCTCGTCATCGCGATCCCGCTGCTGATCGTTGGCCTGTCGCTGTCCGAGCTCGGGCCGACCGTGGCCGGCGAATCGATCGAGGGCAACTCGCTGCTCTACGCGCTGCTCAAGTACGCGGTGTTCGGCCGCTGGCTGCCGGGCGACGGCCTCGACGTCCACCTGCACCCGATGGCGTTCGCCGGCTGGGTCGGCCTGCTCATCACGATGATCAACCTCATGCCGATCGGCCAGCTCGACGGCGGCCACATCGCGCGCGCCGCGCTCGGCCAGCGCCACGAGGTGCTCTCGGCGCGGCTGCACCTGGTGCTGCCGGTGATCGGCGTCGTCGCCGGCGGCGCGATGCTCGGCATGGCGCTGCACGCCGGCCGGGGCGTCGCCGACGCGCTGTGGTACGCGAAGTCGGGGCTGATCCCGTGGCTGGTCTGGACCTTGATGCTCGGCTGGATGCGGCGCCAGGCCGGCGAGTACCACCCGCCGGTCGACGACGCGCCGCTGTCGCCGGGCCGCCGGCGGCTCGCGTTCGGCATGCTCCTCATCTTTCTGCTGATCGCGACGCCGGTGCCGTTCCGTCCGGCCTTATGACAAGCTTGGCGGGTGCGCGTCGAATGCGAATCGTGCGGGGAGCTGGGCGAAGCGAGCTTCGCGCTCGACGGTGACGCGATCCACGCGACCTGTCCGGCGTGCCACCAGGTGACGACGGCGCGGTCCGGACCGCGGCCGGTCGTCGAGGACGCGGCGCCGGGCTGCGCCAAGTGCGGCGCCGCGCTGCGGCCGGGCGCGGCGGCGTGCAGCGCGTGCGGCCTGGCGGTGGCGCGGATGGCCGCGTATCGCGACGCGCGCGACGCCGCGGTCGCCGAGCCGGTGCGCGCCGCGTGGCAGCGCGCCGACGAAGCGTGGCCCGACGACGCCCGCCACGACGAGCTGTTCCAGCTCGCCGCCCGCCACAACGCCTATGCCTGGACCGCCGCGCGCTACCGCGGCCGCGGCAAGGATCCGATCGCGCGGCGCCAGCTCGATCGCCTGCGCCGCGCCGCCGAGGCGACCCTGCTCGCCGGCGCCAGCGCGCGGCCGGACTCGACGACCAAGCCGTACCGCGCGACCGCCGGCGTGCTGGTCGCGCTGCTCGTGGTCGTCGCCGGCGGCCTGCTCTACGCCACGGTGATCAAGGACCGGCGCACCGGCGCGCGCAGCCATCCGGCCCCGTCGAGTGAGCCAGCCGACCCGGCTGGCCCGACCGCCGGCCCGCCGGGCTCGCGCGCGCCCGACGGCACGATTCGGCCGCTGGTCCCGGGCCATCCGGTCAGCTCGTCCACCATCAAGTGACCATCAAGTAAGGTAAGGTGCGCCGGTGGCCCAGGTGGACTTCGCAGAGCGACAGCTGACGCTGAAGCTCGTCTATTACGGGCCGCCGCACTCGGGCAAGACCAGCAACCTGCGCGCGCTGCACGGCGCCGTCGACAAGCTCAACCGCGGCCGGCTGATGACGCTCGACACCCGCGACGATCGCACGCTGTTCTTCGATCTGCTGCCGCTGTTCTTCCGCGCGTCGGGGTTCTCGTTCCAGATCAAGGTCTACACCGTGCCGGGCCAGCCGGTGCACGAGGCGACGCGCAAGGTCGTGCTCGCCGGCGCCGACGCGATCGCGTTCGTCGCCGACTCGCGCGCCGATCACGCCGCGGCCAACAAGCAGTCGTGGCAGAACCTCGAGGCCAACCTGAAGGCGATCGGCCTTGGCCACGTTCCGATCGTGCTGCAATACAACAAGCGCGATCTGCCCGAGGCGATGCCGTTCGCCGAGCTCGACCGGTTCGGCGATCGGGTGGTGCACGAGGCGCACGCCAGGGCCGGGATCGGCGTGGTCGAGACGTTCTTCGACCTGGTCGGCCGGGCGTGGGACGCGCTCGACGTCGATCGGAGGCTCTCTGATCGGCTGGGTCTCGACGCCCAGGCGTTTCAGAGCGCGCTCGCCGAGCATGTAGGCGTAGCAGAACCTGGTAAGATCACTGGGTGAGCACGCTCGATGACGCGATCGAGCTGGCGCGTCTGGTGCCTGCGGGCGAGCTGGACGAGCTGGTGACCGCGATCACGCGCGCGCTCGGCGGCGCGCTGGCGATCTGCGCGCCGTCCGGCGAGCGGCTGGCGGGCCCCGAGGCCGCCGGCGCGCCGAGCCGCGTGTTCGAGCACAATGGCTGCGTGCTGGCCGGCCTCGCGGCGTCGGGGCCGTCGGCCGACGCGGCGCTGCGGCTGTGCGCCGAGTCGCTCGATCTGCTCGTCCACCACGCGTGGAGCCGCGAGCTGGCGGCCGCGACCCACGAAGAGGCGATCCGCGCGACGTTCGCCGAGCTGACCGAGCACAACGCGCGGCTGTCGCGCGCGGTCGCGCGGCTCGAGGAGCTCGACCGGCTCAAGTCCAACTTCCTCGCGACGATGTCCCACGAGCTGCGCACGCCGCTGACCAGCGTCATCGGCTACGCCGAGATGATGACCGAGGGCCTGGCCGGCCCGATCTCCCACGACCAGAAGGAATATTTGACCACGATCCTCGGCAAGGCCGACCAGCTGCTCAGCCTCATCACCGCCGTGCTCGACGTGTCGACGCTCGAGTCCGGCCAGCTGTCGCTCGAGCGCGCGCAGCTGTCGCTCGGCGAGCTGGTCGCCAACGAGCTGGCCACGTTCGCCACCCAGGCCGGGCGGCGCGGCATCGCGATCCAGCTCGACCGGTGCGACGAGTCGCTGGTCGTCGGCGATCGCCGCAAGATCCGCCAGGTGGTGTCGAGCCTGGTGTCCAACGCGGTCAAGTTCACGCCGGACCGGGGCCGGGTCGGCATCGCGGTGCGGCGCGGCGCGCTCGCCGATCACGACGACGCCGCGCCGGCGATCCAGCTCGTGGTCTCGGACTCGGGCATCGGCATCTCGCGCGATCAGGTGGCGAAGATCTTCGAGCCGTTCTTCCAGGTCGACTCGTCGTCGACCCGGGCGTTCGGCGGCACCGGCCTGGGCCTGACCCTCGCCAAGGCCTACGTCGAGGCCCACGGCGGGCGGATCTGGGTCGACACCGCGCCCGGCCAGGGCTCGACGTTCACCGCCACGTTCCCGGCGGCGCGCGATCCCGGGGACGGCTCGTGATCTCGGATCTGTCGGTCGCGGTGCCGATCGCGGTGGTCTGCCTGATGATCTCGGCGTTCTGCTCGGGGACCGAGACCGCGCTGTTCTCGATCCGCCGGCCGGAGCGCGAGCAGCTCGCGGCCAGCGCGAGCTTCGTCGATCGCTGGATCACCGCGATGCTCGGCCAGCCGCGCCGGCTGGTCGCGACGGTGCTCGTCGGCAACGAGGCGTTCAACAGCGTGTTCGCGGTGCTCGCGATGCACGTGCTGCTGCGCTGGTACCCGGCGTGGCCGGCGTTCTGGCTCGCGGTCGCGATCTCGCTGCCGCTGATCGTGCTGTGGACGGGGCTGACCGCCAAGACGATCGCGGTCAAGTCGCCGCTCCTGTGGGCGCGGCTGTGCGTGCTGCCGCTCGCGCTGTTCGCGCTGATCGTCACGCCGGTGCGCTGGGTGGTGCAGGGGCTGTCGGCGGCACTGCTCCAGCCGTTCGGGCTCGCGGCCCGGGCTCGGCCGGCGCGCGATCTGTCCGAGGAGGAGTTCCGCACGCTGGTCGACGCCGGCCAGGCGCAGGGCCAGGTCGACGCCAGCGAGCGTCGGCTGATCCACCGCGTGTTCGAGTTCAGCGACAAGAACGTCGGCCAGGTGATGACGCCGCGCGAGCGGATCTTCGCGCTGTCGTACGAGCTGCCGGCGGCGCGGCTGGTCAAGGAGCTGGCCGCGCGCGGGTTCTCGCGCGTGCCGATCTACCAGAAGTCGCTCGACAACATCCGCGGCATGCTGAACGCCAAGGACCTGGTGCGGACCACCGCGGGCCAGCCGCTCGGCCGGCCGCTCGGCGAGCTGCTGCACGAGCCGCTGTTCGTGCCGCGGACCACGCCGGTCAAGCGGCTGTTTCTGACCTTCAAGCAGAAGAAGGTCCACATGGCGATCGTGGTCAGCGAGTACGGCAAGGTGCTCGGCCTGGTCACGATGGATGATCTGCTCGCGCAGATCTTCGGCGTGCTGCGCGACGAGCGCGCGGCGCTGCAGAGCTCGGTGCCGCCGGGCGGTGGCACGGCCGGGCGGCCGGCGATGCGCGACGACGCCGGCGCGGGCTCGGATGTGAGCTCGGGCTCGGATGCGGGCTCGGACGTGGCGAGCGACGGCGCGGCGGCCGACGCTGCGTCGGTGGATGACTCGGCGGATGACTCGGCGATCCTCGATCCGCCGCCGCGGACCAGCTACACGGCCGACGAGCTCACGCCGCCGGCAACCGACCTCGCGGACCTCGAGCCGGCGCGCGGCGCGCGGGTGCGGCGGGCGCGCACGATCCCGCCCGAGGGCCGGCGCAGCCGGCCGGTGACGCCGCCCGCCGATCTCGACGACCAGGCCCGGGGCGACAAGTCGTGATCGCGCCGTCGTCGCTCGGCTTCTTGCTGTTCCTGTGCCTGCTCGCGCACGCGTTCTTCGTCGGCGCCGAGGTCGCGCTGTCGGCGTGCGACCGCAACCGGCTGCGCGGTCGGGTCACGGCCGGCGATCAGGCCGCGCTGCGCGCCCAGCAGATGCTCGACGATCCGCAGATCACGCGCGCGACCACGATGGTCGGCGCCAACCTGGCGATGCTGTTCGCCGTGCTGCTGGTGGGCCTCGAGCTCGTCAGCTCCGGCGCCAACCCGCTGTGGGCGCCGCTGATCGTCGCGCCGCTGCTGCTCGTGCTCGGCCACCTCGTGCCCAAGGCGGTCGCCCAGACCCACGCCGATGCGATGGTCGAC
>DASWOO010001332.1:0-2734 GCA_036404335.1 Kofleriaceae bacterium | reverse complement strand
TGCCCATCGCCTGGCCGATCGCGGGGGCGGCGCCCGGCTTGCCCAGGGTCCTGGCGAGCGCGCCGTAGGTGACGGGACGCCCGGCGGGGACGCGGCTCAGGGCGGCGTAGACCTCGTGGTGGAACTCGGGCACGCCGTCGAGATCGACCTCGATGGTCTCGAGCGGGGCAGGGACGCCGGCGACGTGCTGGACGACCAGGGCGATCGCGGCGGCGATCGCGGGCGGGGGACCTGGCTCCATCCCGGCTGCCTCGGGCCCGGCCAGGCCGCGGACGAGCCGGGCGCAGGTCGCCTCGGGCGAGGCCTCGGGCAGGGCGAACCGGGTCGCGCCGCGCGCGCTCCACGCGATGCCGCACCGGCCGATCGCGGTGTCGAACAGGGCAATGCCGCCGGCCATGACGTCGCGAGCGTAGCGCGTGCTACGAAGGTAGGCGATGGCTCGCTACGAGCTCGGGGATCGGTTCTGGACCATCGGCCGCGATGGCCCCGACGGCACGATCCTGATCACGACCACGGGCAAGATCGGCAACCCCGGCCGGCGCTACCCGCGCGATTGCAAGAACCCCGGCGCGGCGACCGCGCTGTACGAGGACCTCGTGCTCGGCAAGCTGCGCGAGGGCTACAAGCTCGTCGAGGGCGCGCCCGCCGGAGCGCCGGGCGCGCGTTCGGCGCCGATCGCGGCCCCGCTCCCCGTCGCCCCCGCCCTCGACACCGCCGCCGCCGCGCTCGAGGCCGCGATCGTCGCCGACCCGGGCGACACCGCCGCCTACATCGTCTACGCCGACTGGCTCCAGCAGCAGGGCGACCCGCGCGGCGAGCTGATCACCTTGATGCTCGCCCGCGAGGCCGAGCTGGTCCGCGACCTCGCGGCGGGCAGCAAGCGCCGCTCGCCGCTGCCGCAGGCGATCGGCCGCGTGCTCGAGCGCCACGCCCAGGCCTTGCTCGGGCCGCTGATCTCGCACGTGCCCGACGTCCGCGATCCCGCGTCGGGGTTGTTCACCTGGCGCGCCGGCTTCATCCACCGCCTGACCCTCCACCGGCGCAGCGACTCGGCCGAGATCGTGCGCGCGGTCCTCGCGCACCCGTCGGGCCGGTTCCTGCGCGAGCTGATCCTCGCGCCGCTGACGATGCACGACGCGCACGCCACCGTCGACGTCCTGATCGACCGGGCCCCCGCGACGCTCGCCGAGCTCGCGCTCGTGGTCGGCGAGGACGAGGCACCGCCGCTCGACGTCGCCCGGCTGTGGCCGGCGCTGCCCGGGCTGCGCCGGGTCAACCTCGCGGCGGTCAACCTCGACCTCGGCGCCGTGCACGCCCCGGGGGCCGAGCGCGCCCGGTTCGCGACCCGCGCCCGGTCCGGCACCAGCGGGCTGTCGGTCGCCGCGATCCGCGCGATCGCCGGCGCGCCGTGGCCGGTGCTGCAGCGGCTCGAGCTGCGGTTCGGCAGCTACGGCGACCCGAGCAGCAGCACGATCGACGACCTGCAGCCGCTCCTGGTCAGCGGCGCGCTCCCGGCGCTGACCCACCTCAAGCTGCGCGGCTGCGCCTACGCCGGCGAGGCGCTCGCCCTGCTCGCGGCCGGCCCGCTCGCGCGCCAGCTCGTGGTCGTCGACCTGTCGCACGGCATCGTCGAGCGCGAGGATCTCCGCGCCCTGGCCCCGCGCCGCGGCGAGTTCCCGGCGCTGCGCGAGCTGTGGCTGCCGAGCCGGATCATCGCCGAGGCCCGCCGCATGCTGCCCGGCATCGCCACCCACGTCATCAGCGACGAGCGCAGCGCCCTCGACACCGTCCCGTGATCGCCGCCGCGCGAGCTCAGGCCCCGCGCAGCCAGCTCATGATCGACTGCCAGAACGTGATCTGCGGCCGCCCGTCCTCGAGCTCCGCGAAGTCCCAGCTGGTCTCCTCCGACAGCGCATCGCCGGCGCGAAAGAACGCTTCTTCGACCGACGACAATCCGAGCTGTGGCATGCGCCCGATACTGGGCAGTCAGTCCGACGGGGGCAAATTATCGGCCGGCGGCGCGTCGACCGGCGGATGTGTGTCTTGGACCTGCACGTAGGCAGCGGGCAGGTGGATGCCGTCCTGGGCGAGCAGCGCCTCGTAGATCGGCACCGGCCGCAGCTGGCGCGCGAGGCCATACGCCGACATGTTGGCGATCATCAGCGGCAGGATCAGCGAGTAGCCGTTGGTCATCTCGACGATGATCAGCACCGACGTGATCGGCGCGCGGATCACGCCGGCGAACACCGCGCCCATGCCCACCAGCGCGAACGACGCGATCGTGCTCGGCGGGTTGCCGAACACCGCGACGTCGACGTAGCCGATCGCGCCGCCCAGCATGCCGCCGATGAACAGCGACGGCGCGAAGATGCCACCGGCGCCGCCGCTCGAGTACGACCACACGGTCGCGGCGAGCTTGAGCAGGCCGAGCCCGAGCAAGATCTTCAGCGTCAGCGAGCCGCCCAGCGCCGCGGCGAGCAGCTTGTAGCCGCCGCCGGTGATGCCCTGGGCCTCGAACAGCTGCAGCGCGACGACCGCGAGGCCGCCGGTGATCAGGCCGCCGATCGCCGGCTGGGCCCAGCGCGGCAGCCGGTGAAACGACGCGAACCACTTGCGGACCCACAGCAGCGACTCGGTGAACGACACCGACACCAGCGCCGCGGCGACGCCGAGCACCGCGTAGAGCAGCAGCGACGACGCCGCCTCGAGGCTGAACGTCTGCTTGAGCTCGAAC
>DASWOO010001331.1:0-2129 GCA_036404335.1 Kofleriaceae bacterium | reverse complement strand
CGGCCGGCTCGGGCGGCGTGGGTAACTTCCAGACGGAAGGCGACATCACGTTCGGCGTCGCGGCGCTCGAAGGCGTGAAGATCACGTCGCTGACCGGCGACATCCAGACCAAGGTGTTCCACGCCACGATCCAGGCGGCGGACGCGGTCACCAAGCTCGCGCAGAAGCTGCCCAACGTCGATCTCAAGGCGACGGCGACCACGGCGGTGATCGACTGGAACCCGGGCGCGGGCGGCCTGTCGATGAACGGCAAGATCGACGGCAGCGTCAAGTTCCCCAAGAGCGGCGCATCCGAGCTCGAGGGCGAGTTCCACGCCACGCTCAACAGCCGCACCGGCTTCACCGGCTCGATCGACAAGGTCAAGATCACCGCGAACGACTACTTCAAGTCCGCCAACGGCACGGCGGACATGGAGACCGGCGAGGTCAACCTCGGCGAGGCGTCGTTCGAGATCCCGGGCGTGGTCAAGGGCAAGGTCAAGAAGACCGACGTCAACCTCAAGACCGGCAAGTTCCACATCGATGTCGACGCCGACGCCCAGGGCGCGCTGCAGGGCCTGAAGCTCAACGTCACCGTCGAGAACCAGAGCATCACGGCGTCGCTGCTCGCCACCTCGCCCCAGATCCCGCTCGGCACGTTCGGCAGCATGACGTTCGCCGGCGGCACCACGATGTCGCTGGTCGGCGGCAAGCTGTCGGGCCACCTCGGCGGCACGATCGACGCGCCCGGCCTCGGCAAGGGGACGTTCACGATGGACGCCGCCGCGGGCGGCATGTCCGGCACCGCGAACGTGCACGTGGAGCAGTTCGCGGTGTTCGAAGCGACCGACATCGCCCTGACGATCAACGCGCAGGGCAAGGTCAACACCACCGATGCCGTCACGCTCAAGCTGGCGTCGCGCTACGCGACCATGCTCGAGGCCCAGGCTGGCATCCAGATCAAGGACAACGTGTTCGGCGTGGCCGGCGCGGTCACGCAGCTCAAGAACCTCGGCAAGGTGTCCGAGGCGTTCAAGCACGCGGACATCACGTGGAACCAGGGCTCCAAGGATATCCAGGCCTCGACCGAGTTCTCCCTCGGCGGCAGCGTGATCCCGGAGCTGGCGGCGAGCTCGATGCTCAAGTTCGAGTACGCCAACAAGGAGTTCGCGATCAGCGGCACGCTGGTCCCGGCCAGCTTCCCGCCGGTCACGTTCTCCGCGGGCAGCGAGATCAAGGCGAGCTGGACGTCGGCGACCAACCAGTTCGTCGTCGAGGGCGGGGCTAGCGCCGAGATCGCCGACATCGGCGGCGCCGACCTCACGGTCGACTCGTCGGTCGGCCGCGGCCAGCCCGGCAGCTTCAAGCTGAACGGCAAGATCAACCCGACGAAGATGGCCCAGACGTTCCCGGGCATCACGTTCTCCAACGTGCAGGCCGACTTCTCGGTCGAGATCGGCACCGGCCACCGGCCGGACCTGGCGTTCGACTTCACCGCGTCGGTCACCGGCATCCCGGCCGCCGGCGTCAGCGACATGGCGTCGCAGATCACCGCCAAGTACCACTCGGGCGAGGGCCTGTCGGGCACGATGGCGATCACGCGCGCCAAGCTCGGTGACGTCACCGCCGACGGCTCGCTGACCCTGTCGCGCGGCAAGTTCCAGGCGGGCTCGCTCCACCTCGCGGCGGACTTCCCGGGCCTCCAGGTCGACGGCACCGCCACGGTCACGGCCAGCGACATGGGCGCGATGTCGGCGACCGCCGAGCTCAAGGTCACGCCGGGCGGCGGCTCCGCGCTCGCCCAGTTCGTCCAGTCCGGCTCGGTTCACGTCGACGTGATGCGCTGGAAGCTGACGCAGGTCGAGGGCTCGCTCAACCTCAAGCCGCCGTCGTTCCTGCCGCTCGAGGACACGGTCGTCAAGATCGGCTACGCCCCCGGCGTCGGGATCTCGGCGACGCTGTCGACGCACTTCGCCGCGCCGATGGCCAAGAACGGCGAGAAGGGCACGTTCACCGCCGGCTATACCCGCGGCCGCGGCTTCTTCGCCCACATCGAGTTCCCGGTCACCGTGCCGGGCTTCCAGGCGGCGACGGTCGCCGGCGATCTCGACGGCGCCGGCATCCGGGTCAGCGCGACCCTGGTCCCCAAG
>DASWOO010001330.1:0-5009 GCA_036404335.1 Kofleriaceae bacterium | reverse complement strand
TCTACCTCGCCGTGCCGCGCCACGACGCGCCGGTCCCGGCGCCGATCGCGCAGGTCGAGCTCGCGCCCAGGCGCGTGCTCGAGGCCCGGCTCGCGTGGTCGGGCGCGGCGGGCTACCGGCCGTACGACGTGCCGCGCGCCGGCGAGGCGCCGCACGAGACCGTGTCGCTGATGTCGATCGCCGAGCTCGACAAGCGCGGCGACGCGCACGGCGTCGGCGTGCTCGAGCTGCTCAACGGCGAGCGCCGCCAGGCCGCGTCGTACCTCGCGCGCGCCCAGGACAGCTCGGCCGGCGTGCTCGCCGACCAGGCCGCGCTCGCGCTCGCCGAGCACCAGCCGGCGCGCGCGCTGGCGCTGGCCGACGCCGCGCTCGCCCAGGACGCGCAGCACGGCCCGGCGCTGTGGAACCGCGCGCTCGCCCTGCGCGACCTCGGCCTGTCGCGGACGGCGGCCACCGCGTTCCGCGCCGTCGTCGCGCGCAAGGAGCCGGGCTGGGCCGGCGAGGCCGAGCAGCGCGCGGCCGCGCTCGAGGCCGAGGCCGGCGTCCTCGAGCAGCGGTTCCAGCGGATCAACCAGGCGTCGGTCGCGCTCGCCGGCGGCGAGATCACGCTGTCGCCCGACGACGCCCGCGCCATGCCCGGCTTCTCGCGCGGCATCATGTACGACGCGATCCGCTCGGCGACCTCGGCCGATCAGCTCGCCCAGCTCGCGCCGCTCGGCGCCGCGATCGACGCCGCCGATCACGACACCGCGATGGCCGACGCGCTCGCCCGCGCGTCGAGGTCGCTGCACCCGGCGCTGTCCAGGCAGTACGCCGACATGATCCGCGCGCTCGCGGTCGAGCTGCAGATCGTGCCCGCCGGCCCCGGCGGGGCGCCCCCGCCGCCCGCGGGCGCCGCCCGCGCCCAGCTGATCGCCGCCCTGCGCGCGGCCCACGCCGACGACCTGCTGATCGGCGTGCTGATGAAGCTCGGCGCCGACCGCAGCGTCGTCGACCAGGTTGACATCGCCGAGTTCGCCCGGCTCACCGCCGCCTCGCCCGACCCGTGGATGCAGCTGCTCGGCCTCCAGCAGCAAGCCCAGGTCCTGCTCAAGCAGGACGACCTCGTCGGCGCCGAGGCGATCCTGCTCCGCGCCAAGCAGCGCTGCGCCGCGCCCGGCGCCCCCGCGTTCCGCTGCGTGCTGATCGGCCGCACCCTCGGCAAGCTGTACCTCGAGTGGCAGCGTCTACCCGAAGCGCGCGCGGTGCTGTCGTCGGCGTGGCAGCTGGCGCAAACGTCGGGCGAGTCAGCGGTCCAGAACGAGCTGATCGAGTGGCTGGCCGCCCAGGCCGCGATCGGCGATGACGCCGAAGGCAGCGGCCTGCCGCTGGTGCGTGCCTACACCGAAGAGAAGATCCTCCGCTATCCGGCGTCCGCGCCCGATGGGCGTTGCCTGGTCGCCCAGTGGGGACGCGTCGACCGCGCGATGATGCTGATCAACCAGCTGCAGTTCGACGCCGCTCGTCGCGAGCTGGTGGGGCCGCAGTGCGTGAATGCGCAGCCACCGGACGTCGCCGTGCACGAGCTCTTCGCTCGCGCCGAGCTTGCACGGCACGACCATCTCGGCGAGGAGATCGCGCAGGTTCGTCAGGTGGCCGCGGCCTTGCGCAAGACGCCAGGGCTGCAGCCCGCAGATCAGGTCTGGATCGATCATAGCGAGGGACGGGCGGTGATCGATCAAGATCGGGCCGCTGGCGAGGCGCTGCTGCGGCGTGCGATCACGACCGCCGTGACGGTCCCGAGCGCGGTCACCCGCGCGCACAAGCCGGCGGCGTGGAGCTACGCCGTGCTGATCGCGACGGCTGCGCAGCGAGGCGAGGGCGACGCGGCGTTCGCGCTGCTCGGCGAGGAGCAGCACCTGACCGTCCCGGGGCGGTGCGCGGTGGGGCTCGCCCTCGAGGATCAAGCACGCGTCGTGGTCGTTCGCGACGCGGCAGGGAAGACCCTGCTGCTGACGGATGACGCGCGCCGTACCCCGAAGGTCGATCCGACGACGCTGATCCCGCCGTCGACGAGTGCGACCCTGCGCGCCTGCCCGGTCGTCGACGTGATCGCGCGCGCGCCGATCCACGGCATGGCGCAGCTCCTGCCGTCGGAGATCGCGTGGCGCTATCTATCGCCGCGGCAACGCCCGATCGGCTCGGTCGCGGGTCCGAGCATCGTCGTCGCCGATGTCGAGCCGCCGCCGGCGCTCGAGCTGCCCGGGCTCAACGGCTGGTCGGACTACGGCCAGCGCATCGTCGGTGCCGCTGCGACGCCGTCGCGCGTGCTCGCGGCGATCGGCGCGGCTGGCGATGTCGTGATCCATGCCCACGGGATGGTCGATCTCGCCCAGCCTGATGCGTCGCTGCTCGCGCTCTCGCCCGAGACCGACGGCAGGTTCGCGCTGACCACCGGCGACGTCCGCAAGGCGAAGTTCTCGACCAGCCCGTTGATCGTGCTCGCGGCCTGCGAAGCGTCGCACGCCGCGCCCGTGTGGCATACGACCTGGAGCCTCCCCACGGCGTTCATCTACGCGGGCGCGCGTGCGGTGATTGCTTCGGCGGCGCCGATCCCCGATGGAGAAGCAACCGCGTTCTTCGAGCTCTTCCGCACAAAGTCTCTTCGCGCTTCGTCAGCGGCGGTCGCGTTGCGGGATGCCCGCGAGCAATGGCTGACGGAGCACCGCGGGGCCTGGGTCCGAAGCCTGATCGTTTTTGAGTAAGCGGCGGGAACATTTTGGGTCACAGGCGTTCTCAGGGCACGTCTAACCAGACGTCACCGAGAACCAAAGGGGAGATCGTATGAAGCATCTGGCAGTCCTGTGTTCGCTCTTGTTCGCTGGTTGTGTGATGGACGCGGGGGACGAGGCCGATCGGGTCGGCGCCGCAGAGCAGACCGAGCTCCAGATCTCACCGCAGCCGAGCCCGACGATGCCGCCGACCGCGACCATGGCCGAGGCGACCAAGTCGGTCGCGTATACCTCTGGCTCGGTCACCGCCAGCACGATCTGGCCGACCAACCGCGGCATCTCCAGCGTCGAGATCGTTTACACCGAGGCGTCGCGCTACAACGGCAAGGCGCGCTTCCTCGCGTTCGTGGTCTGGAACGGCAACTTCGTCTCGCACATCTTCTGCTCGCCGACGGGTAGCTCGGGCACGGAGCTGCAGAACGTCATCGCGAACACGCTCGAAGCGCGGGTCACGTACGGCACCGATCTCTCGGCGATCATCACCGGCAGCGGTACGGGCGGCCAGCCGGTCCCGGTGCCGCGCCCGAACGTGGATGGCCAGTTCACGTTCGACGCCACGTTTCTCAACAGCATCAAGTCCCAGGCGGTTGCCGCGCTGAACGCGTCGCCCGTGTTCCACCTCCCGACCGCGCCGATCTACGAGCCGGGCGAGTAGCGTCTAGCCAGGCCGGGCGCCCGGTGCGGGCTTACCAGCGGCGGCTCATCGCGACGGCCATGACGAGCGGCAGCATCTGGCTCGACTGGTTGTTGTTGTTGTTGGCCATCGTCGAGATCGACGTCTGGATCTGCTGCATCGACTGCAGCAGCTGGGTGCTGCTGCTGCTGCTGCTGGTGCCGCCGGTCACGGTGGCGATCTCGTCGGTCTCGATGGTCTCGATGGTCTCGTTGGTCTGCATGGTGGTGAGTCCTTGTGGGTAGGTGACAACCCTTAGTGCAGTCACCGTGCCGGCCAATTTGATCGAGGACTCAGGTACTTAGCAGCGAGAGAGCGTAACCCGGATGCTGCGGATCGAGTCCGCGCGGAATCACCGGTGGTGATCGGTGGACTCGTCGGCGTCCTCTTCGTCGCCGGCGCGCGCCTCGGTCTTGTCGAGGCCGAGGCGGCGGATCATCTTGTAGATCGACATGCGCTCGATGCCGGCGGCGCGGGCCGCGGCCGAGATGTTGTTGTCGTGGGCCTCGAGCAGGGCCTCGAGGTACTTGCGATCGAACTCGTCGACCAGCTTCTGCTTGGCGACCTTGAACGGCACGTCGATGTCGACCTCGCCGAACTGGCTGTCCTTCTTCAGCGGCGCCTCGAACCCGAGCGTCGGGTGGTTGGGCAGCAGCACGGCGCGCTCGACGGCGTTGCGCAGCTCGCGGACGTTGCCGGGCAAGGCGTGGCGCTGGGCGCGCGTCAGGAAGTCGTCGGGCAGCCGCGGGTCGTCGTGGGTCGCGACCAGCTGGCGCAGGAAGTGGTCGACAAGCAGCGGGATGTCCTCGCGCCGCTCGCGCAGCGCCGGCACCGACAGCTTGGCGACGCTGAGCCGGTAGAACAGGTCCGAGCGGAACGTGCCGCGGTTGACCTCGGTCGCCAGGTCGCGGTTGGTCGCCGCGACGATCCGGACATCGGAGGCGATGACCTTGTTCGAGCCGATGCGGCGGACCTTGCGGGTCTCGACCGCGCGCAAGAGCTTGGACTGGACGTCGAGCGGCAGCTCGCCGATCTCGTCGAGGAACAGCGTGCCGGTGTGCGCGGCCTCGAACACGCCGACCGTGGCGCGGCCGGCGCCGGTGAACGCGCCCTGCTCGTGGCCGAAGATCTGATCCTCGAACAGCTGCTCGGAGATCGCCGAGCAATCGAGCACGACGAACGGCCCGTTGCGGCGCGGCGAGCACTGGTGGATCGCGTCGGCGACGCCCTCCTTGCCCGCGCCGGTCTCGCCCTGGATCAGCACGGTCGCGTCGGACTGCGCGAACCGGTTCAGCATGTCGAACAGGTGGCGCATCGACGCGCTGCCGCCGATCAGGCTGTGCAGCCGCGACTCGTGCCACAGCGGGACCTGTACCGACTCGTCGAGCGGGTCGAACACGACCGCGCTCTTGCCGAGCTGGATCGTCGCGCCCGGCGGGATGAAGCCGTCGACGATCCGCACGCCCTTGACATGCGTGCCGTTGGTCGAGCCGAGGTCGCGGATGCGATAGCCATCGGCCTGCAACCGCAGCTCGCAGTGCAGGCCCGAGACTTTCGGATCGTTG
>DASWOO010001329.1:0-2552 GCA_036404335.1 Kofleriaceae bacterium | reverse complement strand
GGCGGCGAGCGACGCGCTCGATGTCGTGCAGGACGCGTTCGGCAGCCTGCTCGACCGGTCGGATCTGCACGCGCTGCGCGACCGGCCCGGCGACGCGGCGCGGCTCCTGACCGCGATCGTGCGCAACGCCGCGCGCAACCTGCGGCGCCGGCATTATCGCGCGCGGCCGCACGTCGAGCTCGAGGAGGCCGGGCTCGCCGCCGCGGCGCCGCGGCCGGACGAGGCGATGGCGCAGGCCGCGACGGTCGATCAGCTCGCCGGCTGCATGGCGCGGCTCGCCGACGTCCAGCGCCAGATCGTGACGCTGCGCGTGCTCGAGGAGCTGTCGGGCGAGGAGGCCGCGCACGAGCTCGGGCTGACCGCCAACCACGTCGCGGTGCTGCTGCACCGGGCGCGCAAGGAGCTCGAGCGCTGCATGGCCGCCGCGGCCTGACGTGGCGGCGCTACGGCGCCGTGATCTGCACGTCACCCGCGAGCGCGCGATCGAGCACGCCGGCGACGAACGCGCGCGGCCGGCTGCCGACCACCCGGCCGACCTCCTGCGCGCCGCGGCGGATCACCAGGGTCGGCATCGACCGGACGCCGAACTGCTCGGCGAGCTGGGGCTCGTCGTTGACGTCGACCGCGACGATCCGGACCCGGCCCAGGTACTCGTCGACCAGCGCGCCGAGCACCTGGTCGACGACGCGGCACGGCGCGCACCACTTCGCCGTGAAGTCGATGAGCGTGACGGGCGTCGCGTCGGCGGCGAGCGCCGCGAACGCCGCGTGATCGAGATGCGGAACTTTGTCGGACATGCCGGGAGAGGTCGCGAGCTCGCGCGACATGACAACCAAAAGTCAGCCGATCGCGCACGACGCTCGTATGGCTGGCGTGGAAGCAAGCTATCGGGTCTCTGACCTCGCACGAACCAGCGGCTGGCTGGCGCTCTGCATCGCCGGGGTGATCGGCCAGGCCGACGCGCACGCCGAGTGCACCGCGCCGACGCCGGCGTGCCATCTGGCCAACGGCAAGGCGCTGCTCGACCGCGATCCGCGGCTCGCCGCCGAGGAGCTGCTCGCCAGCTTCCAGCTCGACGAGCGCACCGATACGCTGACGCTCTACGCGATCGCGCTCGAGCGTGATCATCGCTACGCGCTGGCGCTCGACACCTGGAAGCGGATCATCACGTTCCGCGACAGCGAGGTCGAGGCCGCCCGCGAGCAGCAGCGCAAGACCTCGGGCAAGAAGCGGATCGCGGCGGTCAACGCCGAAGCCGGCGCCGAGAAGCTCAGCGAGGAGGCCGCCGAGGCGATCATCAAGCTGTGGCCGCACGTCGGCAAGGTCCGGATCCGGTTCGCGGCGGGCCAGCAGCTGGCGGTGAGCCGCGACGGCGCCGAGGTCGACGCCACCCAGGACGTGATCATCAACGCCGGCGGCGACGAGCTGGTGTTCACCCGCAAGGACGGCTCGGCCGTGCGCGTCGCCGTGCAGGTCGCGCCCGGCGCGACCACCAAGCTCGACGCGCCGGCACCCAGGCTCGCCTCGGCGAGGCCCGCGGACGCGACGCCCGCGGCCGCGAAGCCCGCGCCCGCCGCGCCCGTCGCGCCGCCTGTGCCCGCCCTCGCCGAGGACCGCGACGTCGCCGAGGTGCACGTCGCGCCGCGGCCGACGCCCGCCTCGCCCACAGACGATCGCGACGATCAGGGCGGCATGATCACCCTGTCGCGCGTCGGCATCGGCCTGGTCGCCACCGGCGTGCTCGCCGGCGGCGTCGCCGGTGGCTTCTACTACCTGTCGAACCGCGACTTCGACCGCGCGCGCACGGCCGGCTGCAGCGCCGACGCGCAATGCCCGATCGGCCCGGCCGCCGACCTCGCGCACCAGTCCAACGACCGCGCGCACATCGCGCAGTACACCGCGATCGGCGCCGGCGTGCTCGCCGCGACCGGCCTCACGCTCTGGTACCTCGATCACCGCAAGCATCACCGCGCCGTCCAGGAGCTCGCGCTGCACGTCGGCCCGTCGTCGACCGCCGTCTCGGGGAGGTTCTAGTCATGAAGCGTCTACTCTCGATCATCGCGCTCGCGCCGCTCGCCCTGCCCGCCTGCACCCACGACGTCGAGGCCTACGATCAGGTCGACATCGCGCCGGCGCGCGACCTCGACGTGCTCTACGTGTTCGACAACTCGATCGACCGCGGCACCTACGACCAGATGGCCGGCCAGCTCGGCGACCTGACCGCGCGGCTGTCGCAGCTCGACGGCCAGCTCCCCGACCTGCACGTCGGCGTGGTCACCACCGACCTCGGCACCCGCGGCGCGATGGACACCACCGACGGCCCGGCGCTCGGCCGGTGCAGCGGCAGCGGCGACGGCGGCCGGCTATCGACGTTCAACGCCGGCCTCGACTTCGGCAACTTCCTCGAGGACGGCCGCGGCCCGGCCGGCACGCGGGTCCGCAACTTCGGCGGCGCGCTGACCGACCAGCTCGCGCGGCTGACCGACCCGGCGATGGACGAGAACATGGGCTGCGAGTTCCCGCAGCCGCTCGAGGCGATGAAGCGCGCGCTC
>DASWOO010001328.1:0-3669 GCA_036404335.1 Kofleriaceae bacterium | reverse complement strand
GAGCTGGCGCCGATCATCGCGCCCGCGGTCGCCCACGCCTGGGACGGCTACTCCGTCGAGTTCCCCGATCTGGCGCGCGACCTGGCGTCGCCGTATGCCGCGGTGACGTCGGATTCGCTCGACGCCGCGGTCCGCGTGGCGCTCGCCGCCAGGCCGTCGTTCGAGCTGATCACCGGCCACGCCGCGCTCGAGATCCATCCAGACCGGGTCGTGCTCGACGACGGCCGCCGGTTCGCGGCGCGCGTGGTCGTCGACGCCCGCGGCCCCGATCGCTATCGCCAGGACGGCGCGGCCCACGGCTACCAGAAGTTCGTCGGCATCGAGGTCGAGCTCGAGAAGCCGCACGCGATCCGCGTGCCGATCCTGATGGACGCGACCGTGCCGCAGGTCGACGGCTACCGCTTCATGTACGTGCTGCCGCTCGGGCCGACCCGGTTGCTGCTCGAGGACACCTACTACGCCGACGGCCCGGCGCTCGACGACGAGCGGCTGATCGCCGGGATCCAGGCCTACGCCGCGGGCCGCCACCTGCGGATCGCATCGATCGAGCGCCGCGAGCGCGGCGTGCTGCCGATCCCGCTCGCGCTGCCGCCGCCGCCTTCGCTGGACGGGCCGATCGTCGCCGGCTATCAGGGCGGCTGGTTCCACCCCGGCACCGGCTACTCGTTCCCGTGCGCGCTGCGGGTCGCGGCGCTGATCGCGCGCTGCGACGAGCCGGACTTTGCCGAGCGCTGGGCCGCGCTGCTTGCCGAGCATCGCCAGCAGGCCGCATTCGCGGTGCGGCTCAACCGCATGCTGTTCCACTGGTTCCCGCCGGCCGAGCGCTACCACGCGATGTCGCGGTTCTATCGCTTGCCCGACGCGACGATCCGCCGGTTCTACGCCCTGCGCACGACCTGGTCGGATCGCGCGCGCATCCTGTTCGGCCGCCCGCCGCGGGGCATGTCGTGGCGCGCGGCGCTCACCGGAGGAGTCGTCTCATGACCGCTGCAGCAGCGCCGCTCGACGCGGCGTCGATCTCAGAACCTGGCACGCTCGCCGAGCTGCTGGCGTCCGCGCTGCCCGCGCTCGACGGCCGCGTGCCGCGCGCGGTGTGGGAGCGCGTGCTGGTCGCGCCGGCGCGCGATATCCTGGCGCGCCCCGCCAAGCAGCTGCGCGCCGATCTGGTCGCGCTCGGCGCGCGGCTCGGCGGGCGCGAGCCGCCGCCCGCGGCCGTGGTCGCGGCGATCGAGGTGCTGCACGCCGGCTCGCTGGTCGTCGACGACATCGAGGACGGCGCCGAGCAGCGCCGCGGCGACGTCGCGCTCCACCGCCGGTACGGCGTGCCGGTCGCGCTCAACGCCGGCAACTGGCTGTACTTCTGCGCGTTCGCGCTGCTCGATCAGGCGCCCCTGCCCGAGCCCGCGCGCATCGCGATGCATCGCGCGATGCTGCGCGCGGTGCTCGACTGCCACGCCGGCCAGGCGCTGGACGTCGGGGTCGATGTCACCGATCAGCCGCGCGACCAGCTGCGGATGATCGTGTCGCGCGGCTCGGCGCTCAAGTCGGGCGCGCTGACCCAGCTCGCGGCCGAGCTCGGCGCGATCGCCGGCGGCGCCGACCCCGCGCGGCTCGCGGCGGTTCGAGAGTTCGGCGCATCGCTCGGGCTGGCGCTGCAGATGCTCGACGATCTCGGCGGCGTCATCTGCGACGACCGGCTGGCCAAGGGCTGCGAGGACCTGCAGCTCGCGCGGCCGACCTGGCCGTGGCTGTGGGCGGCGGAGCACGCCGACGACGCGCGCTGGGCCCGGCTGGTCAAGCTCGGCCGGCGGGTCCGCGATGGCGAGGACGCGACGCCGCTGGCGCGCGAGCTGGCCGCGGTCGCCCGCCTCCCGGGCCGCGCCGAGATCGATCGCCAGCTGGCGGCCACGCTCGAGATCATCCGCGCGCTCGACGGCGCGCAGGTCGCGGTCCTCGAGGCCCAGCTCGCCCGCCTGGAGGCGGCGTATGTCTGAGCGCGGCGCCGGGCCACGCCGCGCGGCGGTGATCGGCAGCGGGTTCGGTGGGCTCGCGGTCGCGATCCGGCTACAGGCCCGCGGCTTCGCGACGACGATCTTCGAGGCCCGCGACCAGCCCGGCGGCCGGGCCTACGTCTATCGCGACGGCGGCTACATCTTCGACGGCGGCCCGACGGTGATCACCGCGCCGCAGGCGATCGCCGAGGTGTTCGAGGCCGGCGGCGCCAAGATGGAGGACCGGGTCGAGCTGTTGCCGGTCGCGCCGTTCTACCGCCTGGTCTGGGGCGACGGCGATCACTTCGACTACGACGGCGACGGCCCGGCGATGGAGGCGCGGATCGCCGCGCGCAACCCGCGCGACGCCGCCGGCTACCGCGCGTTCGTCGACTACAGCCACCGGGTGTTCGACGCCGGCTACACCAAGCTGGCCGCCGCGCCCTTTTTACGGTTCAGCGACATGATCAAGGTCGCGCCGCAGCTGATGCGGCTGCGCGCCGATCGCTCGGTGTACCGCACGGTCGCGAAGTTCATCGAGGACGACAAGGTCCGCCAGGCGCTCAGCTTTCACTCGCTGCTGGTCGGCGGTAACCCGTTCGACACCAGCGCGATCTACACCCTGATCCACTACCTCGAGCGCAAGTGGGGCGTGTTCTTCCCGCGCGGCGGTACCGGGGCGCTGGTCGCCGCGATGGTCGCGCTGTTCCGCGAGCTGGGCGGCGAGCTGCGGCTCGACTGCCCGGTCGACCGGATCGCCGTCGAGACCTCCGGCGGCGCGGTGCATCGCATCACGTCCAAGGCCGGGGTCCGCGAGCCGTTCGACCTGGTGGTCTCGAACGCCGACGTCCACCACACGTACAGCCACCTGTTCCGCGGCCACCCGGCAGCCGCGCGCTACGCCCGCAAGCTCGAGCGTCAGGCGTGGTCGATGTCGCTGTTCGTCCTGTACTTCGGCACGGACCGGACCTACGCCGACGACGTCGTGCACCACACCGTGGTGTTCGGCCCGCGCTATCGCGAGCTACTCGACGAGATCTTCGAGGGCCACGCGCTACCCGAGGACTTCAGCCTGTACCTGCACGCGCCGCACGTCACCGATCCGAGCCTGGCGCCGCCGGGCTGCGGCAGCTTCTACGTACTCTCGCCCGTGCCGCACCTGGGCAACGCGCCGCTCGACTGGGACAAGATCGGCGACGCGTACGCCGACCGGATCCTGACCGCGCTCGAGCGGCTGATGCCGGATCTGCGATCGCACGTCGTGACCCGGCGGTGGATCACGCCGCGCACGTTCCGCGACGAGCTGCGCTCGTACCAGGGCTCGGCGTTCTCGTGCGCGCCGAAGCTGACCCAGTCGGCGTACTTCCGGCCGCACAACCGCAGCGATCAGATCCCGAACCTGTACCTCGTCGGCGCCGGCACCCATCCGGGCGCCGGGGTGCCGGGCGTGATCAACTCGGCCAAGGCCACGGACGCGCTGATCGCCCGGGACTTCGGGAGCTCGGTCCCGTGATCGCCGCCGCGATGGACGTGCGCGCGGTGGCGGACTGCCACCAGACGATCGCCGCTGGCTCGAAGAGCTTCGCGCTGGCGAACCGGTTGCTGTCGCCGCGGCTGGCCGACCGCGCGGCCGTGCTGTACACGTGGTGCCGCCGCGCCGACGACGCGGTCGATCTGG
>DASWOO010001327.1:0-2114 GCA_036404335.1 Kofleriaceae bacterium | reverse complement strand
GCCGAGGCGGTGGCCAAAGCGTCGGACGAACCATCGGACGAGGAGCTCGAGGCGACGATTCAAGCGCCGTCCCAGGCTCCCGCACCGGCCCGGCGGTCGACCCCCGCGCCGCGTGGGCCCGACGCGGCCCCGCCCGCGATCGACTTCGCGGCGGTGTACGCGCAGACCACCAGCGCCGGCGATCCGAGCGTCGATCAGATGCTCACCGCGTTCGAGGCGATGAAGCCGGCGATGCCGGCCGCGCAGCTCGCGGTCGCGATCAGCGCGACCGCCAAGGCGCTCGGCGCCGACCCGGCCGCGATCGTCGGCACGCTCGACCGCCGGCTGACCGCGCTCGACACCACGCTCGCCGAGGAGCAGCGCAAGGCGGACGAGCGCGAGGCCGCGCGCGGCGCCGAGCTCGCGACCCTCACCCAGAAAGTCCACATGGAGATCGATGCAATGGAGCACAAGTGCGCCGCGTTCCGTCAGCAGCTGGCGGCCGCGACCGAGCGCGTCCACGCCAAGACCGCGAGCGAGCACGAGGTGATCGCCGCGTTCGCCGACAGGGCGCGCGGCGAGGCCGATCGGCTCGCGGCGCTGCGCGACTTCCTCGCGCCGCGCGGGACCCGAGTCACCAAGTAACGATCTCGCCACTCGACATTCACTCTCGAATTATTATCTTTTCGAGACTGCCAATCACGGAGCTGCTGGAGACCCGCCGAAGCGGGGCCGCAGCGAAAGGAGATCTTGTATGACCACGAACCATCCGACCGGCGGCCTCACCCCGCTCGCCAAGGGCATCGTCACCGCGGCGCTGCTCGTCAGCGGCGGCCTGGCGACCAAGCACTTCCTGCCCGGCGTGTTCGGCGGCCGGCACCCGAGCGGTCCGTCGTCGATCCCGCCCAAGGCCGACCTGCCGACCGGCGCGCCGGCGGCGACCAGGCTGGTCGCGGGCGTGACCCCGCCGAGCAGCAGCAAGCCCGGCTGTCCCGACGCGGCCGAGACCCGCATGTTGATCTGGGCGTGGAATGCCCAGCAGGGTCTCCTGTTCGCCAATGGTGGCGCGCAGGCGTCCGAGGGCAGCCTGATGTGCAAGAACAACGTCAACCTCAAGCTCACCCGCCAGGACGCGGTCGATCAGATGCAGGCCGAGCTGGTGAAGTGCGCGAGCGAGCTGGCCAAGGGCGCGGCAGACTGCACCGGCGGCACGCACTTCGTGGCGATCATGGGCGACGGCTCGGCGGCGTTCTTCGCCGGCGTCAACCCGCAGCTTGCCAAGCTGTGCCCCGACTGCACCGCCGAGATCGTCGGCTCGGCCGGCTACTCGCGCGGCGAGGACAAGTTCATGGGCCCGGCGGCGTGGAAGCAGAGCCCGGCCTCGGCGGCGGGCGGCCTGATCGCGGGCTACCTGCGCGACGGTGACTGGAACATCGCGATGAAGTGGGCAGGTGACAATGCGATCTGCAACAACCCCGACGAGACGACCTATGATCCCGGCTGCCTGAACTGGGTGGCGGCGTCGGACTACATCGACGCCGGCGCCAAGTACATCGCCGGCTACTGCGAGGACCGGCCGGTCGTGAGCGAGGGCCGGCGCACCGGCAAGACCGCCCACGTCTGCGTCGACGGCGTGGTGACCTGGACCCCGGGCGACGTCAACGTCGCGCAGGGCAGGGGCGGGCTGGTCTCGATCGCGTCGACCCAGGAGTACATCTATCAGATGCCCAATGTCATCATCGGTATTCGCAAGTGGGACCGCGCGCACAAGCCGCAGGTCACCGGCCTGCTCCGCGCAGTGACCGACGGTGGCCAGCAGGTCAAGCAGCAGCCGGCCGCGCGGCAGCGCGCCGCGGAGATCAGCGCGGCGGTGTACGGCGAGAAGGACGCCGCGTACTGGTCGAAGTACTTCGACGTGCAGCACGAGCAAGACAAGCAGGGCAAGCTGGTCGAGCTCGGCGGCTCGTCGGTCAATAACCTCGCCGACAACCTGCTGCTGTTCGGCCTGTCGCCGGACGCCAAGGGCGCCGCGCCGGGCGTGTAGCACAGCATCTTCGCCGCGACCTACGGCGTGTTCGGCAACATCGTCGTCCACTACTACCCGGCGCTCGTGCCGAGCTATCCGAGCCTCGACT
>DASWOO010001326.1:0-8781 GCA_036404335.1 Kofleriaceae bacterium | reverse complement strand
GTATCCGGTCAAGCTCGACGCGCTGCGTGCCAAGTATCCGGACAACCTGTACTGGACCCTGGGCGCGCCGACCTCGGATCCTGCCGTGGCGAAAATGCGCGCCGCCAAGGCCGAGGCCGACAACCAGATGAAGGGCAAGATCACGGCCAACGAGGCCACGCCCGAGGAGATCCACGCGTACTACGCCAACCGCCGCGCGGTCTCGCGCGACTTTCTGCAGATCTCGCAGGCGATCCTCGACGACAGCGGCGACAAGCTACCGGACCGCGACCGCGGCATGTTCGGGCTCAGCGTGAAGATGCACACCGATCGGCTCAAGCAGATCGATCGCGATGAATCCGATGCGTTGACACGCCGCGGCACGCCGGCGACGCCCGGTGGCCCGCCGGCGTCGACGCCGCAGTAGCTACCGGGAGAATATCTCCTCGGGCCGGCGAAACGCCTTGAGCTCGATCGCGTTGCCGCTGGGATCGAGGCAGAACAGCGTGCCCTGCTCGCCGACCTCGCCGGCGTAGCGGATCCGCGGCGTGACAATGAACACGACGCCGGCCCGGGTCAGGTGACCGACCAGCTGGTCGTATTCGTCGAAGCTCACGACCGCCCCGAAATGCGGCAGCGGCACCATGATGCCGTCGACCTGACCGACGTACGCCAGCGGCGGCGGCGTCCCGAGGTGGCACGACAGCTGGTTGCCGAACAGCTCGAAGTCGACCCAGGTCGGCGCGCTGCGGCCTTCGCGGCAACCGAGCACGTCGCGATAGAACGTCCTCGCCTCGTCGAGATCGCGCACCAGGAACGAGTAGTGAAAGGCGCGCAGGTTCATGCGAAACAATACATAACGTGGCATTCCGCCCCGCGGCGGGTTAGCTCGACGGAAACTGGCCGGATATGTGTTCCCCGGCTGGTCCTGGTGTGGCGGTTCGCACGGTGGCGGTCCTCGACGCCGACGATCGTCGCGTCGAGGGGATCTGGCGCGAGCTCGAGGCGGCCGCGCGGCCGAGCTACTTCCTGACCTGGGGATGGATGGACCGCTGGATCGACGCGCTGCCGCCGTACGCGCTGCCGCGGCTGGTGGTGATCTCCGAGGCCGGCGCGCCGGTGGCGGCCGCGTTCCTGTGTCGCCGGCGCACGACCCGGCACGGCGTGACGCGCTGCGGTCGGCCGCGCTCAACACCACCGGCATGATCCAGCTCGACGAGCTGTGCCTCGAGCACAACGGCCTGCTGGCGCGCCCGGGCCACGCGTGGACCCTGGCCGAGCTGATCGAGCTCCTGCCCGGCGGGTGGGACGAGCTCCGCGTGCCGGCGGTCGACGTCGGCACGTTCGGCGAGCCGGAGGCGATCGGCCGCGATTTCCAGGTGCTGGTCGACCGCGAGGTCGCGTCGCCGTACGTCGATCTCGCCCGGGTGCGCGGCGCGGGGGGTTACCTGGCGGTGCTCGGCGCCAACACCCGGTCGCAGATCCGGCGGGCGGGCCGCGCGGTCGGCCCGACCACGCTCGAGGCGGCGACGTCGCTGGGCCAGGCGTTCGCGATCTACGACGAGCTGGTCCAGCTCCACGCCACGAGCTGGCGCGCGCGCGGCGAGCCCGGCGCGTTCGCCGATCCGTGGTTCGACCGGTTCCACCGCGAGCTCATCGCCGCGCGGTTCGCGCACGGCGAGATCGAGCTGCTCCGGCTGCGCGCCGGCGACAGGACGATCGGCTGCCTCTACAACCTGGTCGCCCACGGCCGCGTGCTGTTCTACCAGTCGGGCCTGGCGGCGTTCGACGACAAGCACGTCAAGCCGGGGTTCCTGTGCCAGGCCGCGGCGATCGATCGCGCGGCCTTGGCGGGCCACGCGATCTACGACTTCCTCGGCGGCGACGCGCGCTACAAGGCGCAGCTCGCCACCGACTCGACCCGCCTGCAGTGGCTGCGGGTCCAGCGCCGGCTCACTCGGTTTGCCTGGGAGGATCGTGTGCTTCGCTGGAAGCGTGCGGTTCAGCGTGCTTACGCGACGACAGTTTCTCGATGAACACGAAGAGCGCCGGGATGAAGAAGATGCCGATCAGGGTCGCCGCGAGCATGCCGGCGATCACCGTCGTGCCGAGCGCCCGCCGGGCCGCGGCGCCGGCGCCCGACGCGATCCACAACGGGACGCAGCCGAGGATGAACGCGAACGACGTCATCAGGATCGGCCGCAACCGCAGCTTGGCGCCCTCGAGCGCGGCGTCGATCAGCGGCTTGCCCTTGTCGTAGCCATCCTTGGCGAACTCGACGATCAAGATCGCGTTCTTCGCGGTCAGGCCGACGAGCACGACCAGGCCGATCTGCGTGTACACGTTGTTGTCGAGGTGGCGCGACAGCATGCCGATGAACGCGCCGAGCACCGCGATCGGCGTCGACAGCAGCACGCTGAACGGCAGCGACCAGCTCTCGTACAGCGCCGCGAGGATCAGGAACACGAACACCAGCGACAGGCCGAGCACGCGGGTCGTGCTGCCGCCGGTCACCTTCTCCTGGTACGACAGCGCGTTCCACGCGTAGCCCATCTCGGGCGGCAGGGTCTGGCGCGCGACGTCCTCGAGCGCGTCGAGCGCCTGGCCGGAGCTGTAGCCCGCGGCCGGGCTGCCGAGGATCTCGACCGCGCGATACAGGTTGAACCGCACCGTGTACTCCGGGCCGCTCGAGCCGCGGATCTTGACGAACGACGACAGCGGCACCATCTCGTTGCGGCCGTTGCGCACGTAGAACTTGTTGATGTCGTCGGGCGTCATCCGATCGGCGGCGTCGGCCTGGACGAACACGCGCCACTGCCGGCCGAACCGCGAGAAGTCGTTGACGTAGCTGCCGCCCAGGTAGGCCTGCAGGGTGTTGTAGATCTCGGAGACCTGCACGCCCTCCTTGAGCGCCTTGTCCTTGTCGACGTCAGCGTAGAGCTGCGGCACCGCGGGCGAGAAGTTGGGCCGCACGTTCTCGAGCTCGGGGCGCTTGCGCGCCTCGGCGACGAACTTCAGGACGTTGCCGGCGAGGAACTCGTAGCTCTGGCCGGTGCGGTCCTGCAGCATCATGCTGAACCCGCCGGCCGCGCTGATGCCGGGGATCGCCGGCGGCGCCACCGCGATCACGCGGGCGTCGCTGATCCCGGCGAACTTCTTGTTGAGGTCGGCGAGGATTTTGGTTGCGGTCGCGTCCTTGCCGCGCTCGTCCCACGGCGAGAAGCCGATGAAGCCCATGCCGGTGTACGGCGCCGCGGTCCGGGTGAACAAGCTGAACCCGGCGATGCCGTTGTAGGTCGCGATGCCCTCTTCCTTGCCGAGGATCTTGTTGACCTGATCGAGCACCGACTTGGTCCGGGTCAGCGACGCGCCGTCGGGCAGGGTGATGCCGATGATCGCGTAGCCCTGGTCCTCGTCGGGGATGAAGCCCGACGGGATCCGGGTGCCGAGCAGCGCCGAGATCCCGGCGACGCCGGCGAGCAGGAGCAGCGGCAGCACCAGCTTGCGGACGAGCAGGCGGTTGACCTTGACGTAGCCGTTGGTCGTCTTCTCGAAGCCGTGGTTGAACTTGTCGCCGAGCCGGCCGAGGACGCCCCGGTGCTCTTTGCGCGGGCGCAGCAGCAGCGCGGCGAGCGCGGGCGACAGGGTCAGCGCGTTGAACGCCGAGATCAGCACCGAGATCGCGATCGTCAGCGCGAACTGCTGGTACAGCCGGCCGACGATGCCGCTCATGAACGCGACCGGCACGAACACCGCCGCGAGGATCAGCGCGATCGCGATCACCGGGCCCTGCACCTGCTTCATCGCGGCGCTGGTCGCCTCGCGCGGGTTCATGCCCTCCTCGATGTGGTGCTCGACGGCCTCGACCACGACGATCGCGTCGTCGACGACCAGGCCGATCGCCAGGACCAGACCGAACAGCGACAGCGTGTTGACCGAGAACCCGAACAGCGGGAACACCGCGAACGCGCCGATCAGCGAGACCGGCACGGTCAGGAGCGGAATCAGCGTCGCGCGCCAGCTCTGCAGGAAGATGAACACGACCAGCACGACCAGGCCGATCGCCTCGAGCAAGGTCTCGACGATCTCGTGGATGCCGGCGTTGACCGGCGCGGTGGTGTCGAGCGAGACCTTGTAGGCGACGCCGGGCGGGAACCGCTTGGCGAGGTCGTCCATGGTCGCGCGGATCTGCGAGGCGACCTCGAGCGAGTTGGAGCCCGGCGTCTGGAACGCGGCGACGACCGCGGCGGGCTGACCGTTGAACGTGCCGTACTGCTGGTAGTTGAGCGAGCCGAGCTCGACCCGGGCGATGTCGCGGACCCGGATGATCGAGCCGTCGGACGACTCGCGGACGATGACGTTGCCGAACTCCTCGGGCTCGATCAGCCGGCCCTGGGCGCGCACGGTGTACGTCAGCTGCTGGCCGTTGGTCGACGGCTCGCCGCCGATCTGGCCGGCCGGGTTGACGATGTTCTGGGTCCGGATCGCGTTCTGGACGTCGGTCACGGTCAGCGACAGCCGGGCGAGCAGGTCGGGCTTGAGCCACACGCGCAGCGCGTAGTCCGACGAGCCGAGGTTGCGGATATCGCCGACGCCCTTGATGCGGAGCAGGGCGTCGTTGACGTTGATCAGGCCGTAGTTGGTGAGGAACGCCGGGTCGTAGCGGCCGTCGGGCGAGTACAGCGAGATGACCATCAGCGGGAACGCCAGCGACTTCTTGATCGTGACGCCGAAGTTCTTGATGTCGACCGGCAGCGACGGCTGGGCCTGCGAGAACCGGTTGTTGACCAGGACGTTGTCGATGTCGATGTTGGTGCCGACGTCGAAGGTCACGACCTGGTTCATCGAGCCGTCGTTGGCGTTGGTCGACTGGATGTACAGCATGTTGTCGACGCCGTTCATCTGCTGCTCGATCGGCGTGGCCACCGACTGCTCGATGGTCAGCGCGTCGGCGCCGGTGTACGTCGTCGTCAGGTTGATCTGCGGCGGCAGGATCTGCGGGAACTGCGCGATCGGCAGGCCGAACAGCGAGACCACGCCGAGCAGCACGGTCAGGATCGCGATGACCATCGCGACGATCGGCCGGCGGATGAAGAATTCAGACATCGCTCAGTTCCCCTTGCCGGGGGCCGCCGAGCCGGAGCCCGAGCCCGCCGTGCCCGCGGCCTGCCCGGGGTGCACCGCGTCGGGCGCATTGGAGCCCGCGGACGAGCCGGAGCCCGAGCCGGAGCCCGAGCCAGCGGACGATCCGGCGCCGGCGCCTGCTCCCGAGCCGGCGCCGGGGCCACCCTGGCCCGCCGGGTGCGGCATCACCGTCGCGCCGTCCTGCACGCGCTGCACGCCCTCGAGCACGATCTCCTCGCCGCCCTGCAGGCCCTGGGTCACGACCCGCATGCCCTGCGAGCTGGGCCCGAGGTCGACCTTCTTCATCTGGATCTTGTTGCCGTCGCCGATCACCGCGACGGAGTAGCTGCCCTGCACCGAGATCAGCGCCTTCTCGGGGACGACGAGCACGTTCTGGCCCTCGTTCTCGCGGCGGATCCGGACCTTGGCGTACTCGCCGGGCCGCAGGATGCCGTCGGGGTTGGGGACCAGCGCCTGCAGGGTCGTCGTGCCGCTCGTCGGGTCGATCTGGCGGTTGACGGTGACCAGCGTGCCGCGGTGCTTGTACACGCTGCCGTCGGCCAGCACGATCTCGACGCCGGGCGCCTTGGGATCCTGGTCGAGCTTGACGAACTCTTTTTGCGCCCACGCCAGGTCGCGGCCCTCGAGGTTGGCGAACCGAGCCGGGTACTTGACGTAGTCGATCTCGCTGAGCGGGAAGTTGACCCGGACCGGATCGAGCTGCGACACGGTCGTCAGCAGCGTCGGGCCGTCCTGGCCGACCAGGTTGCCGATCCGGACCAGCGCGAGCCCGGCGACGCCGGTGATCGGCGACTTGATCTGCGTGTAGCTGAGGTTCAGCCCCGCGGTCTGGAGCTGGGCCTGGGCCGCGTTGACCTGGGCCTCGGCGTCGGCCGACGCGGCGCTGGTGTTGTCGACGTCCTGCTGCGACGCCATGCCGGCCTTGAGCAGATTCTGCGCGCGCTCGCGGTCGATCTTCGACTTGGCGAGCGCGACCTTGGCGCGCGACACGCTCGCGTTGGCGGACTGGGTCGCGGCCTGGTACTCGGTGGCCTCGACGGTGAACAGCGGCTGGCCCGCGGTGACCTTGGCGCCATCCTTGTACAGCTGCTTCTCGAGGTAGCCGCGGACGCGGGCGCGGATGTCGGTGTTGACGTAGCCGTCGACCGAGCCGACCGCCTCGATGTACAGCGCCACGTCGCGCTTCTCGACGGTGACGAACCCGACCTGGGCCGGCGGGGGCGGCGGCGGGACCTTCTTCTCCTCCTTGCAGGAGCCGAGGACCAGCGAGGTGGTGACGAGCAGATAAGTGGATGTTCTGGACATCATCAGTACACACATTCCGCGTTGACGAGCACGGCGCTGGCACGGGCCTGCGCCACTTCGAAGTCCAGCAGCACGAGGTTGATCTCGGCCTGGCGCAGCGCCTGGGCCGAGGTCACGAGATCGAGGCTGGTGCCGACGCCCCGGGCGTAGCCCTCGCGCGTCCGTTGATCGATGCGCGCGGCGAGGTCGCGCTGCTGCCGGGCGACGTCGCGCGACTGGGTGTCGACCGAGATCGCGCGCGACGCGCGGGCGATCTCGATCAGCGCGTCGACCTTGGCGGCCGCGAGCTGCGAGCGCGCCTGCTTGGCGACGGCCTTGGCGTCGCGGATCCTGCCGTAGCGCGCGCCGCCGTCGTAGAACGGCACCGACACCGTCGCCGCGACCGCCCACGTGTTGTCCGGGCCGAGCGTCGGCTCGCTGGTGTGCGCCGCGGTCGAGCCGAGCGCCAGCGTCGGCGCGAACAAAAGCTCCGCGTCGGTGACCGCGCGATCGGCGAGCGCCACGCGCTGCGCGGCGGCGGCGATGTCGGGCCGGTGCTCGACGTCTTGCGAGAACCGGCAGGTGCCGGCGACCGCCTTCTCGAAGCCCTCGAGGTCGAGGCCGACCGGCGCCGACATCGGCGTGGCCGAGCCGAGCACCTGGCCCAGCGCCTCGCGCGCCTGGCGCAGCGACTCGTCGCCCGAGATCACCTGCGAGCGCGACGCCGCGACGTCCTGCTGCGCGCGATCGACGTCGAGCTCGATGCCCGAGCCGAACTTGAGCCGGGTCTGGGTCAGGGTCAGCCGCTCGAGCGAGGTGCGCAGGCCGACCCGGTTGAGCTCGGCGACGCGCTCGGACGATAACGTCGAGATCATCGCCGAGACCACCGAGCCGGCGAGCACCCGGCGGCGATCGGCGAACGACAGCTTGGCGACCTCGGTCTGGATGTCGGCCGTGCCGATGCCGTAGATGCCGCGCGGGTTGACGACCTCCCAGCTCGCGCTCGCCGAGACCTGCCAGACGTTGGGCGGCGGCGAGGTGATCGTGACCCCGCCGAGCGGGAAGGTCAGCGTCTTGAAGTTGTGCGTGTAGCTCGCGGTGCCGGTCAGGTTCGGCAGCACGGCGGCGAGCGCGATCCGGCGCTGGGCGAGCGCGCGCTCGATGTCGGTCGCGCTGATCTGGAAGTCCGGCGAGCGGCGGATCGCGGCGAGCGCGTCGTCCCACGACTTCAGCTCGGCCGGCGCGGTCTCCGGCGGCGCGAGCATCGGGTCATCTTCTCGGGGCTGCTGGAACGGCGGCGGCGCCTCGGCCTGCTCGAAGGGCGCCTTGTCGGGCTTGGCCACGGGCGCTGGCCTCGGCTTCTGCGCGTGCGCCGTGGACACACCGTACAGGGAGCAGGCCAGCGCGAAGGCGCCGACTCTACGATGGCAATTCATGGATGCGTCCGGTAACTTAGTGGACACGTCCATGATTGGCAAGCGCTTCATCGAGACCTTCGCGGAGTGCCGGAACGTCGTCTCGGTGTTGATGTGGCGTGCGATGGCGCCACTGGGTATTGGGCGCGCGCAGGTGTCGCTTCTCTTAGCACTCGAGCAGCGAGGGCCGTCGACGCTGTCTACGTTGGCGGGATCAACCGGGATTGACCCCTCGGCCGCGGCGCGCAGCTTCACCCTGCTGTCCCGGCGCGGCTGGATCCGCCGTCGGCGCGGTGTGCAGGACCGTCGGGAATCCTACATCGAGCTGACCGCGAGCGGCCGCCGGGTCGCGCGCAAGGTGAACGGGATCTACAGCAAGATCGGTCAGCAGATCGAGCAGCGGCTCGATGCCTCCGACCTCGCCGACTTCGAGCGCATCGCGACCAAGCTCGCGCCGCTCGCGGCCGAGCTCGACGTCCCGACCGGCAAACATCGCCGCTGAGAGATCGCGCACAGGCAAAGTGAGCTGCGATCCCGGCAATGCGCGGCAGGCGATCGATCGCCGCGGAACACGCGAGCGGCGCGCGTGTCAGGGTCGGTGCAATGAGCAGATTACCCTTCGTCGTCCTGTCGCTCCCGGTCGTGCTGGCCGGTGCGGGTTGCGCCACCGATGCCAGCGAGCCGGACGATCCCGCGCCGATCGCCGACGAGGCCCAGGTCGGCGCCGAGGTCTCGGCGCCAACCCGGATCACGATCGATGCCGACAACCCGCTCGCGCTGGTCTCGTATCGCGAGGCCTTCGACACGCACTGGCAGCCGGCGACGGCGACCGCGGCGGGCAACCGCTACATCGCCAAGGTGCACGGCCCGTACTGGGTGACGGCGGTGTGCGTGAGCGACGTCGTGTTCGACGGCTCGGTGGTCGCGCACACCATCGACATCGAGCAGTTCGCGCGCG
>DASWOO010001325.1:0-2460 GCA_036404335.1 Kofleriaceae bacterium | reverse complement strand
TGCATCCGCGAAACTTATCAGCTTTTCATCGGAGTTCGCCCTTCCGCTCCCGACGCAGCTTTGGCATGTTCCACGCCGTTCCATGAAGCTTGGCATCGTCTACGAGACGCGGGCGGAAGAGCGACGGGTCGCGGCTTCGCCAGCCGTGGTGGCGAAGTGGGTGAAGGGCGGATGGGAGGTCGCGGTCGAGCGCGGCGCCGGCATCGCCGCCAGCTATCCCGACGCGCAGTACGAGGCCGCGGGCGCGGTGATCGTCGATCGCGCCACAGCATGGCACAGCGATATCGTGCTGAAGCTGCGGCCGCCGGTCGTGCACGGCGACGGCACGTGCGAGGCCGATCAGATGCGCGAGGGCGCGACGCTGGTCTCGTACATCCAGCCGGCCGAGAGCGCCGAGCTCGTCGCCCGGCTCGCCGCGCGCAAGCTGACGGTGCTGGCGATGGATCAGGTGCCGCGGATCAGCCGCGCGCAGAAGATGGACGCGCTGTCGTCGATGGCCAACATCTCCGGCTATCGCGCGGTGATCGAGGCGGCGAACCGGTTCGGCAGCTTCTTCACCGGCCAGTTCACCGCCGCGGGCAAGGTCCCGCCGGCCAAGGTCCTGATCATCGGTGGCGGCGTCGCCGGCCTGGCCGCGCTCGGCGCCGCCAAGGGCCTGGGCGCGATCGTCCGCGCGTTCGATGTCCGGCCGTCGGTCGAGGATCAGGTCAAGTCGCTCGGCGGCGAGTTCCTGACCGTCACGATCAAGGAATCGGGCGAGGGCCAGGACGGCTACGCCAAGGAGATGAGCAAGGAGTTCCTCGATGCCGAGTACGCGCTGTTCCGCGCGCAGGCGAAGGAGGTCGACATCGTCATCACCACGGCACTGATCCCCGGCCGGCCGGCGCCCGTGCTGTGGTTCACCGACATGGTCGAGCTGATGAAGCCCGGCTCGGTGATCGTCGATCTCGCCGCCGAGCGCGGCGGCAACTGCGAGCTGACCCAGCCGGGCCAGGTCTTCGAGCACAAGGGCGTGACCATCGTCGGCTACACCGACCTGGCGAGCCGGATGGCGCACGTCGCCAGCGACCTGTACGGCACCAACCTGGCGCACCTGCTCGACGAGATGGGCGGCGCCAAGGGCCACAAGGTCGATCACGCCAACGACGCGGTCCGCCCGGCGCTGGTGCTCGAGCACGGCGAGACCCGGTGGCCGCCGCCGCCGGTGGCGAAGAAGGAAGAGGCCAAGCCCGCGGTCGCCGCGGCGCCGCCGGTTCCCGTGGTGGCGCCGGCGCCGGTGGTCGTGCCCGCCGCCAAGCCGAAGTCGAGCCATGGCCACGGTGGCCCGTCGGCGGTGCCGACCCGCCAGTCCGGGATCGTGCTGAGCGTGATCGGCCTGCTGCTCGCGGCGGTGTGGCTGTACTTCCGGTTCGGCCTGCCCGACGCGGCGGCCAGCGAGGCGAGCGTCAAGCTGCTCCAGCACATCACGGTGTTCGTGATGGCGGTGTTCGTCGGCTTCCAGGTGGTGTGGAACGTCACCCCGGCGCTGCACACCCCGCTGATGGCGGTGACCAACGCGATCTCCGGCATCATCGTCGTCGGTGGCCTGCTGGGAAGCACCGGTCCGCTCGTCACCTCCGTCGGCGTCGCCATCGTGGCCACGCTGTTCGCCACCATCAACATCGCCGGCGGGTTCCTCGTGACCCGCCGCATGCTCGCGATGTTCAGGAAGTAGGGCCGCGAGATGGACTACCAAGTAACCCCTGCGGGCCCGGCGCTGTTCGGCACGACCTCGGTGCTGCTGTCGAACGCGGCCTACCTGGTCGCCGGCATCCTGTTCATTCTCGCGCTGCGCGGCCTGTCGAGCCAGCAGACCGCCCGGCGCGGCAACGCGTACGGCGTGGTCGGCATGCTGATCGCGATCGCCGCAACGCTCAGCCGCAACGCGACCGCGACCCACCCGCTGGTCCTGGCCGCGATCGTCGTCGCCGTCGTGGTCGGCTCGACGATGGCGCTGCGGGTCGCGATGACGTCGATGCCCGAGATGGTCGCGCTGCTGCACAGCTTCGTCGGCCTCGCCGCGGTGCTGGTCGGCTTCGCGCTGCAGCTGCGCGGCGGCGGCGGGCTGCCTTCGGCCGAGCGCATCGAGGTGTTCATCGACGTGTGGATCGGCGCGATCACCACCACCGGCTCGATCCTGGCGTTCCTCAAGCTGCGCGGCTCGGTCAGCGGCAAGCCGCTGCTCCTGCCCGCGCGCCACTTCTTCAACCTGGCGATGCTGCTCGGCTCGATCACGCTCGCGGTGATCTATGCCAAGGACGGCCCGACCTGGGCGCTCGAGGGTGGCACCGCGATCTCGTGCGTGCTCGGCGTCCACCTGGTCGTCGCGATCGGCGGCGCGGACATGCCGGTCGTGGTGTCGATGCTCAACAGCTACTCGGGCTGGACCGCGGCCGCGGCCGGCTTCATGCTCGACAACGA
>DASWOO010001324.1:0-11315 GCA_036404335.1 Kofleriaceae bacterium | reverse complement strand
ACGTGTGCCACGTACCACAGGGTGACGTCGTCGCCGTCGAGCGGCTCGTCGCCGACGTAGGCCGCCGGGAACGTGGTCGCGCCCGCCCCGGCCGAGCGGGGCGAGTAGGGCGCCCACTCGCCGTCGTGGTAGCGGATCGCGAAGACCTCGGCGTCGTCCCAGCTGTGCGGCCGCACGTTGATCGCCGCGCCCGAGCCGAAGTCGACCTGGCGCCAGACGTGGCCGTGGTCGTCGGCCTCGCCGCTGTACGGGAACCAGCCCTCGCGCTCGACCCGGTGCCATCGGCCGTCCTCGAACCGCTCGAACGCGTCGTTGCGCGCGCCGTCGAGGTCGAAGTCGAACCGCCAGTGCGGGTGGTAGGTGTGCTGGTCATGCACGCCCGGGCCGTAGATCGTCAGCCACGGGCACAGCCGGCCGTCGTCGTGGAACCGCCACAGCTGGGTGTAGTGGTACGGGCCGGACGCGAACGTCGCCGACAGCTCGACGCCGCCGCGGAACGACTGGACCCGCACGGGGCCCTGCACCGTCCGGGTGCCGAGCGGGAACCACCACGGGCCGTGCGGCTCGCGCAGGTCCTCGTCCTTGATCTCGAGCGCCTCGCGCTGGTGATCCACGGTGACGTAGGGCAGCGAGCCCTCCCACAGCACGCGGCGGCCGCGGAAGTCGGCGAGGTAGATCATGATCCCGGCCGACTCGGTGAGCCGCCAGTGGAACTTCCAGTTGGCCTCTGTGATCACGTTGCTCATCACCACTGCTCCGCGGGCACGACCTGGGTCACGACGTTCTCGATCAGATCGACGACCGCGATCAGCGACGCGTGGCCGTCGGCGCGGCCGAACACCACGGCGGCCGAGCGCCGGATCGAGGCCGGGTCGTCGGGGGTGCGCCCCCAGTAGTGCATGGTCGACTGCGGCGCGTCGCCGATCGTCAGCCGCTCGCGGACCCGGTCGTCGATCATCGCGACCGACACGGCGACCGCCTCCTCGTCGCGCGACAGCAGCGGCTGGCTCTTGCTGATGTCGAGGTGGGCCACGACCTCGGCGTCGAGATCGACGCAGGCGTCGACCGTGCGATCGGCGGCGTAGTCGTAGGCCACGACCCGGACCAGCCGGTGGTTGGCCATCCAGTGCGGCGGCTTGACTACGAGCGGCTCGGTGCAGATCACGCGGTAGCGGCCGACCTTGGCCATCGCCGCGAGCCGGCGGTCCTCGGTCAGGGTGCGCAGCGCGTCGGCGACCTCGCCGGGGGTCAGCGGGTCGAACAGCGTGGCGTCGGCCTGGGTCACGTCGGCCGGCATCGGCGGCGGGATGCGCGGGGCGCCGGCGGCCCGGGTGCGGACGGCCGGTGTCCGCGCCGAGGGGCGGGCGATCGGCGCCGATTTCGCCTTGGACTTCGCAGGCTTGCCGGCCTTTACCGACCTTTTCGCGGACGCCATGCCGCGGACTATACACGGTTTAGATCGGCGTCCAGCGTCGGGCGTTGTCATGTCCATGCCCGCCACGCTCCGCTCGCTGTTCCGCCCGGGTCGCCTGATGTTCGCGTCGCTGCTGCTGTCCGCTGCCTGCTCCGGCTCGGACGCCTACGCGAAGCGCCCGGCGCCGGCACCGCCCGCCTCGCAGATCGCCCTCGACATCGCGCCGGCCAGGGTCCGCGCGCCGTACGACGTGCAGATCCTGCGCGAGAACGGCGAGGTCCTGCCGACCTTCAACCAGCGCGATCGGTTCTACGTCGAGGGCAACGCGGGCGAGCGCTACATCGTGCGGGTCACCAACCCGACCGATCACCGGATCGAGGCGGTGGTCTCGGTCGACGGCCTCGACGTGATCGACGGCGACAACGGCGACCTGCGCAAGCGCGGCTACGTGGTCCCGGCGTACGGCGAGACCCGGATCGAGGGCTTCCGGACCTCGCAGGCGGACGTCGCGACCTTCCGGTTCTCGTCGGTCGCCGGCTCGTACGCCGGCCAGCAGGGCAAGGCGCGCAACGTCGGCGTGATCGCCGTGGCGCTGTACGAGGAGCAGGCGGTGCCCGAGCAGCAGATCATCGTCGGCAGCGCGCCGCCCGCGCCCGCACCGTACGATCGCCGCCCCGACTACAGCGACGACCTGTCCGACGCCGCGCCGGGCCGCGCCGCCAAGGCCGGCCAGGAGGCCTCCAAGAAGCGCGCGGCCACGGCCGAGGCGTCTCCGGCCGTGCGCCCGGCCGCACCGGCGCCATCGCCCACCGGCGGCGCCGGCGCCGCGACCATGCGCCGCTCGCCGGCCAAGGACGACAACTACGCCGACGGCGCCGATGACGAGTACGTCCCGCCGGCGACGCACGGTGCGCAGCCGCACGAGCGCCTCGGGCTCGGCACCGAGTTCGGCGAGCAGCGCACCTCGTCGGTGAGCTACACCCAGTTCGTCCGCGCGCCGGGCCGCCCGGTCGCGATCGCCGAGCTGCGCTACAACGACGTCGCGGGCCTCATCGCCCTGGGTATCCGCGCCCAGCCGCTGCCCGACGCGGGCGAGCTGATGACCCGCGAGACCGCCGACCCGTTCCCCGGCGACCGGTTCGCCAAGCCCGCCCGCTAGCCGCTACGCCAGGTGGGCGATCGCCGCCTTCTTCGCCGCGAGGAACCGCGGCTCGAGCTCCTTGGCGCGGTCCGCACCGATCACCTGCTGCGCCCGGGGAAAGATGTCGCGCTCCTCCTCCTCGACGTGGTGCTCGACCATGTCGACCAGCTGCTCGAAGAATCGGTTCCAGTCGCCCGACGAGGGCGAGGTCTGGTCGATTTTCTCGATCAGCTGGCTCAGCTCACCGGCCTCGCGGTCGTGCTGCTCGGCCAGCTCGCGGGTCTCGGCGAACTGCCGCAGCACCGGGTAGACCTCGGCGAGCTCGCCCTTCTCGTGCGAGGTCAGCTCCTGGCGGACCGTCGGCCACAGGTCCGTGCGCTTGTCCGGATCGGCCTTGATCCGCTTGAGCAGCGCGCCGGCCTCACCGTGCTGCTCGGCGAGCACGCGGAACACACCGGTCAAACCATGGAGCCGCGCGTCGATCGAGTGTGCGACGCCGGTGCCCTTGGAGATAAGCTTGTCGATGGAGGTAGGCATGCCTGTCGGGAATGCATCCTCCATACCTACCTTTAGACTCGTCCGCCGGTGCGTCGTCGGCGCTCAGTGCGCGCGGCGGTGGCGGAACACCGAGAAGTGCAGCACGAGCAGCGATACGTTGACCGCGGCGATCAGCAGGCCGTGCGCGACGACCCAGTAGGGCACGCCGGCGACCAGCGCGATCATCCACAGGAAGACGTAGGTGTCGCGCCGGCCGAACGAGCGCAGCCAGGTGATCGGCGAGGTCGGATCGTAGACGTCATCGGCCGTCGCCTTGTCGGTCTCGAACCACCAGCGGTGCGCGAACACGTCGCCGGTGCCGGTCCGGCGATAGACCTCGAGGTAGGTCACCAGCGAGACCAGGACCCGGCCGCCCGCCGCCGCCGCGCCGAGCCACGGCCAGACGCCGCCGCCGATCCCCAGGCCCACGGCGACGATGAACGCGTTGTCGACGAAGTCGTCCGACAGGTTATCGAGCCACTGGCCGAGCCTGGAGTACTGGAACCGCAGCCGCGCCAGCTCGCCGTCGCACGAGTCGAGGATCGAGTTGAGCTCCATCATCACGCCGGCGATCGCGAGCCACGCGTACCCGCCGTGCCGGGCGAGCACCGACGCGGCCAGGCCGATCGCGATCGCGGTGATCGTGACGTGGTTGGGCGTGACCGCGAGCGAGCGCCGGGCCAGCAGCCGGGTGATCCGCATCGAGAACCGCCAGTTGATCAGCGCGTCGACCGGGCCCTCGAATGACTTGTTCATCCGCCGGATCAGCGCCCACTCGGCCCGCGCGCGCGCGGCCTCGTCGACCAGCTCGATCCCGGCGATGACATCGGCGCGCTCGCGCCGCGCGCCGTCGGGCGCCGCGCTGCCCGCCGGCACGAACTCGACCGGGATCGGCATCGGCCGCTCGAACCGGACCTCGGCCCCGGCCATGATCGCCCGCGCCGCGCCGGCCTTGGCGACCTCGCGCACCCGGCGCTCGAGCGCGGTCAGCCCGCCGACCCGCAGCGCATGCCGGTCGCCGGTCGCCTCGAAGAACACCGTGGTCATCAGCGTCGTCGCAGCAGCACGATGTGCTCGGCCTTGGGCCGGTCACCGAACGCGCGCTGCTCGCGGCCGCCGAACATCGGCCGGAGCTGCGACGCCCAGGCTTCGATGACCAGGTCGTCGTTGAGCGCGCCGCGGACGTCGTCGAGCGCGTAGATCGCCCGGTTCTGGGCGTACGAGTCGCCGATCACGATCGCGGCGGCGCGGCCGGTGCCGAGCGTGCGGGCGATCGCGTCGAGCGCGTCGGCGAGCGCGGCCTGCCACGCCTGGGTCGCGGCGACCGGGTCCTGCTCGTAGCTGCGGCGCGCGCCGATCTCGCCGGCGTCGAGCTCCCGGTGGCGCAGCGCCAGGAAGTCGAAGCGCAGCCGCTGGTGGTCGGCGTAATCGTAGGTCCCGGCGTACGGCGGCGACGTGATGATGCCGGCGGCGCGGCCGGCCGCGACCTTGGTCGACAGCTTGCGCGCGTCGAGCTCGATCACGTCGGGGATCCCGGCGGGGCCGTGCGCCAGGTCGTCGAGCCCGGCGGCGAGCAGCTCGACCCGCTGCGCGAAGTTCCTGGCCGCGGCGCCGCGCGGCACGTTGCGCGCGACCCAGGTGCCGTCGGTGTCCGAGGTCCGCGACGACACCTTGTACAGGATCGCCGACAGGCACGCGGTCAGGACGTCGGCCAGCTCGATGTCGGACCGGCGCAGGTCGTCGATGTGGCCGGCGATCAGCTCGAGCTCGCGGCGGATGTGCGGCGCGAACCAGCTCGCCAGCCGGCGGTTGCGCGCGTTGGGGTCGAAGCCCTCCGGCTTGCGCATCGGCGCCGGCTCGTGGCCCGCGCGCCGGGCCGCCCGGCCGGCGGACAGGGTCAGGCCGGTGATCTCGTGGCCGACCTGGTACAGCTGCTTGCGGCGCGGCCGGGACGCGGCCCAGGTCTTGGCCCGGGCGACCAGTACGGCGAGCGGGTTCAGGTCGCTGCCGACCGCCCGGTGGCCGGCGGCGCGGGCCTCGACCAGCGCGGTGCCCGAGCCGCAGAACGGGTCGACGATCGGCGCGTCGCCGGCATCGACGCCGACCAGCTCGACGAGGATCCGGGCGGTCGCGGGGTGGAGCCGGGCGGGGTAGCTGTGGAACGGGTGGGTCAGGGTGTCGGCGATGTCGTGGTCGACCTGCGGCGCGCGCAGGGCCTCGACCAGCGCCTCGGCGCTGGCGCGGTAGCCGTCGGCGAACACCCGGCCGGGGGCGCGCGGCATCGACAAGGCTCGGCGCTGGCGGGGCGGCATGGCCGCGCAACCTAGCACGGCGTGGTAAAGAACCGCGCCATGCCCATGCCGCTCGAGATCATCGGCCTCGGAAAACGCGAGATCCGGTTCATCTGGGATGAAGGCGACGAGGACATGTGGGGCGCGCGCGAGCTCCGGCTTCGCTGCAGCTGCGCCCACTGCCAGTCCGAGACCACCGGCGAGCGCCTGCTCGACCCCAAGACCGTGGCCGAGGACCTCTCGGTCAAGGACATGCACCTGGTCGGCAACTACGGCGTCGGGATCCAGTTCTCCGACAGCCACGCCACCGGCATCTTCCGGTTCCGCGACTTGAAGCGCGCTAAGTGAGTAAGCGCCACGGCCAAACCGGCCGAGTGTGATAAGGTCCGCAGCCTCGGGGAGAGACTATGCAAACACGCATCGTGTTCGTGGTGTGGATGGCGACCTGTGTGCTGGCGATCCGCCCGGCGCATAGCCAGTCCGCCGACGCGCTCAAGAAGGCGCAGGCTTCGTTCGATCAGGCGCAGGCCGACTACCTGGCCGGGAAGTACGACGACGCCGCGCGCGAGTTCCAGGACGCGTACGTCGCGCGGCCGTTTCCGCAGTTCCTGTACAACGTGGGCGCCGCGTACCACATGAAGGGCAAGAAGGCCTCGGATCCCGAGGCCTACAAGAAGGCCGTCACCTCGTACAAGGATTACCTGTCCAAGGAGCCCGAGGCGGCGGACCGGCCGAAGATCGAGAAGGCGATCGGCGTGCTCGAGGCCGAGATCGCCCGGCTCAAGGCCGCGCCGGCGCCCGCCGGGGCCGCGCCCGAGGCCGCCTCGCAGGAGGTCCAGCAGCTCGGCGACGTCAAGGTCCGCGGCCTGTTCGTGGTCGAGAGCGACCCGTCGAACGCGACGATCTACCTCGACGACAAGCGCAAGGGCGCGTTCGCGACCACGCCGTGGTCGGGCACGCTCGACGGCGACCACAAGGTCATCATCGAGAAGCGCGGCTACACCGTGGTCGAGAAGACGATCTCGGCCGATCCCAGCAAGCTGTTCGTGCTGTCGGCGTCGATGTCGCAGCAGAGCTTCCTCGGCTGGATCGAGATCAGCGCCAACATCCCGGGCGCCGACATCTACATCGACGACAAGTCGGTCGGCGCGGTCGGCCGCACCCCGCTGTCGCAGAACATCAAGCCGGGCAAGCACACGTTCTGGATCAACGCCGACGGCTACGACGAGTACAAGCAGGAGGTCGACGTCGTCGCCAACGAGGTCACGCCGATCAAGGCCACGCTCAAGGGCTCGCCGGTCGGCAAGATCAACATCACCGGCCTGGGCATCGAGGACGCGACGATCCTGGTCGACGGCCAGGTCGTGTGCCCGCGCGGGCCGTGCCTCAAGAGCGTCTCGCAGGGCGACCACACGGTCACGATCCGCCGCGCGGGCTACAAGTCGTACACCCAGCACGTGATCATCCAGGCCAAGACCGAGACCGCGATCAAGGTCAGCCTGCAGCCGACGCCGAGCCGGGTCGACGCGATCGTCACCGGCGCGATCGCCGTGGCGTTCGGCGCGGGCGGCGTCGTCCTGGGCGAGATGGCCAACAGCAAGCGCGACGACCTCAAGAAGGAGATCGGCGCGGGCATGCCGCCGGTCGACACCAACGATCCGCGATTCAACAAGGGCAAGTACTACGCGATCGCCGCCGACGCGAGCTTCGCGGTCGCGGGCGTCACCGCGCTGCTCAGCCTGTACTACACGTTCCGCGACAAGGGCGCGCCGTCGACCGGAGTGGTCGATGTCCGCGCGCTCGCGCTGCGGCCTGAAATCGGACCCGGTTATGCCGGCCTCGGCATGGGAGTGAGCTGGTGATGCGCGCCCAAAACCTCGCGACGTGGTCGCTGATCGCGGCGGCGGCGGCGCTGCCCGCCTGCAAGTGGACCGAGTTCGACGACCTCAAGGACGACGCGTGGGTCGAGTCGTCGGGCAAGCCCGACGGCATCAAGTCCGGCGACTACGGCATCCTGGTCGAGCGCGGCGCCAAGGCGACCGGCGACGGCGGCCGCCTGGTCGTGATCGGCACCAACACGGCGAGCTACTCCGAGATCGCGTACACGGCCGAGGGCGACACCAGCGTGCCGGCGACCAAGCTCGACCTCGAGCTGCAGTACGGCCTGGCCAACATCAGCCCGCAGACCTCGCTGCTGATCGCCGACCCCGAGAGCGACAACATCTCGCTGTTCGTCGCGTCGGACAACGGCGTCGCGATGCTGACCGGCTCGCAGGGCACGCTGAAGCTCTACCAGTTCTTCTCGGTCAACAGCCCCGACGCGGCGACGTACCTGACCGTCGCCAGCCATGCCGGCGTGTCGCTGCCGATCGTCGCGGTCGGCGACACCGTGTACGGCGGGTTCCTGCCGGCGCTGACGACCGGCATGGCGCAGCCGGCGTGCAAGCTGACCGACACGACGAAGATCCGCGCGCTCGGCGCGGTCCGGGTCGGCGCCAGCGATGATCTCCTGGCGTGGGACCAGAGCGGCAAGCTCAACCGCTATCCCGGCGCCGTGTTCGACGGCTGCGGCGCGGGCACGACCGCGCCCAAGTCGGTCGACACCGGGATCCAGCCGGGCGCTGGCTCGAAGATCCTGCAGATCGACGGCACGCACGTCGTGCTCGCCAGCACCGGCGGCGCGCTGCTCGAGGTCCAGACCGACACGATGGTGGTCGTCGGCAGCGGCCCGACCGCCGCCGCGGGGCTGACCAGCGCCGCGCTGCTCGACACCGGCACGGCGAAGTACGTCGTCGCCGGCGAGCCGACCCAGGGCGTCGGCGGCCAGATCGAGCTGTTCGAGCTGACCGCCGCGGGCGTCGGCGCCAAGGTCGACACCCTGAACGACGCGCAGCCCGAGAGCGGTCAGATGTACGGCCGCAGCGTGACCGTGGTGCCGTACAACGGTCACCAGGTGATCGCGGTCGGCGCGAGCAACGAGGTGTTCACCTACTATCGCGCCAACCTGGGCGACGGCTCGCCGCTCTACGCCGAGACTCGCCAGGGCCGGTGAGTGCAGCACTCCTGCCCGACGTGCAGCCGGCGATTCGAGCGCCCGGGATTCTGCCCGTACGATGGCACCGCGCTGGCGCCGGCCGCCGCGCCTGATCCGCCGACCCTGCCGTCGGGCGAGCACCCGACCCAGCTCGACGTCCGCCGGCGGACGTTCCCGCTGACCCCGGCGCCGGTGGTCGACACCGGCGAGCTGACCTCGGCGCGCGGCCGCCCGGCGCCGCCCGCGGCCGAGTCGCCGCGGATCCGGCCGCCGACGACCGGGCCGAAGATCATCTCGCGCTCGGCGTCCGAGGACCCGAGCGCCGCGCTCGAGCTGATGAAGCCGGCGCGCAGCGACTACGACAAGCTGATCGGCCAGACCCTCGACGGCCGCTACTACGTCGAGAAGAAGATCGGCGAGGGCGGGATGGGCGTGGTGTTCAGCGCGCGCCACACCGTGATCGAGCGGCCGCTGGCGATCAAGGTCCTCAAGCGCGACGCGATGCGCGACACCGCGACGATCCAGCGGTTCGTGCAGGAGGCCAAGGCCGCGTCGCGGATCGGCCACCCCAACATCGTCGACGTCACCGACTTCGGGACCACGCCCGACGGCATGACCTACTCGGTGATGGAGTTCGTGCCCGGCCAGACCCTGGGCGCCGCGATCCGCCTGGCCGCGCCGTTCCCGGCCCAGCGCGCGATCCGGATCACCGCGCAGATCGCGCGCGCCCTGGCCGCCGCGCACGACAAGGGCATCGTCCACCGCGACCTCAAGCCCGAGAACGTGTTCCTGCTCGACCGCGACGGCCGCCACGACTTCGTCAAGATCGTCGACTTCGGCATCGCCAAGGTGACGCCGCCATCCGGGCAGCAGGACGGCCCGCGGCTGACCCGCGCCGGCTCGGTGTTCGGCACGCCCGAGTACATGGCGCCCGAGCAGGCCGCCGGCCGGAGCGACACCGACGGCCGCGTCGACATCTACGCGCTGGGCGTGATCTTCTACGAGATGATCTGCGGCAAGGTCCCGCACCGCGGCGACAGCATGGTGCGGACCCTGGCGATGCAGATGCTCGATCCGATCCTGCCGCCCTCGCAGGTCCGGCCCGATCTGACGATCAGCCCCGAGCTCGAGGCGGTGATCCTGCGCGCGCTCGCCAAGAAGCGCGACCAGCGCTACCAGACGATGACCGAGCTGCTCGAGGCGCTCGACACCCTGCTGCCGCAGGCGCTGGGTCAGAGCGTGACCGGCAGCCCGGTGTACGAGCTCGCCGCGCTGCCGCCCGGCGCCGATCCGGCGGCGTACGCGCTGCCGGCGGTCGCGGTCTCGCCGTCCGAGGCGGCGTCGCATCACGGCGCGCCGGTGACCGGCTCGGTCGCCGAGGCCCGGCCGGTCACGCCGGTGACCCGGCGGCCGCGGGACGAGCCCGAGTTCACCGCCGGCGGCAAGCCGCCGACGTTCGAGCACGTGTTCGACGACGAGGCGCCGCCGGCCCGCGCGCGGCGCTGGCCGGTGCTGATGGGGCTGGCGCTGATGGCTGGAGCGGCGGCGGGCGCGGCCGCGGTCGTGGTCAAGAGCCGGCACCACGCGGTCGTCGAGCCGCCGCGCGACGCGGGTGTGCCGGACTCGGTCGGCGACGCCGAGCTCGCCGACGCGCTCGTGCCGGTCGTGCCCGACGACGCGAGCGAGCCGCCGGCGCCCGACGACGCGGCTCGCGTGATCCGCCCGCCGCACGACGCGTCCGACCCCGACCATGACCATGACCTGCCGCCGGGCCCCAACCCGGATCCGATCCCCGGCCCCGGCCCGAAGGTCCCGTGGACGCCCAACCACCGCGGCACGATCCTGGTCAGCGTGGTGACCGAGCCCGACGGCGGCATCCTCAAGGAGAGCGGCCATTTCCGCGGCCCGAGCGGCACCCAGCTCGAGGAGCCGCTCGGCACCCAGCTCACCGTCACCTGCCACCGCAAGGGCTACAAGGATGGCCGCGTCACCGTCCGGTTCGACGGCAAGACCTACGTCGCGACCTGCACGATGCAGCGGATCAAGATCTGCGCGCCGGGGATCAAGAACCCGTTCGACGAGTGCGTCCAGCCCGACGGGCCGGCGCTCCCGCCGCTGCCGTAGCTAGCGGCGGCGCAGCTGCCACAGGTAGTGGTACGGGTTCTCGCGGATGAAGCCGCGCGACACCACGTCGAGCTGCTGCTCGATCCGCCGGGTGATCTTGCGCGCCGTGATCGGATAGCCGAGCTCCCAGTGGTGCTCGGGGATCGGCGGGTGGCGCCACGGCAGCATGAGCTTGTGGCCCAGGGTCAGGTGGTGATCGCCCCACCAGAACGACCAGCGGACGCGCAGCCCGCGGTACGGCAGCGACAGGAACACGTGGGCGTTCGACCGGCGGGCGAGCTGGCCCAGGCAGTTGTCGAATTCGGCGAGCGGCAGGTGCTCGAGCACCTGGAACGCGCACACCGCGTCGAACGTCAGGCCGGCGGGCAGCGCGGTGTCCAGCTGGGTCAGGTCGGCGACGTAGTCCACGCCGCGCGACGCGTCCAGATCGAGCGTCTTGACCTCGACCCCGGCGTGCTCCAGGTAGCGGCGGAACACGCCCGAGCCGGGCCCGACCTCGAGCACGCTGCGCGGCCGGACCGCGAGCACGGCGCGCAGCTGGTGCCAGTACGACATCCAGCGCTCGGCGTCATCGTAGCGCTCGAAGTCGTAGTGCGCGGGCTCGACCTGAACCGGGCGCGACATCGGCGAGCACGCTAGCACGACTCGTGGTATCAGCGAGGAGCCGTGGCCGACGGTCCAGCGCTGAGCACCCGGGTCAACCGCGGCGTCGCGTGGGCGGCCGGCGCCCAGGCGGTGATCGCGGTCGCCGACCTCGTATCGCAGATGGTCGTC
>DASWOO010001323.1:0-4155 GCA_036404335.1 Kofleriaceae bacterium | reverse complement strand
ATCGACCCCGAGACCGCGCGCGACTTCGACGACGCGCTGTGCATCGAGGACGGGCCGCACGGCGGACCGCGGGTCTGGGTCGCGGTCGCCGACGTCTCGCACTACGTGCGGTGGGACGACGCGCTCGACAAGGAGGCGGCGATCCGCGGCGTGTCGGTCTATCTGCCGGACCGCGTGATCCCGATGCTGCCCAACCAGCTGTCGGCCGGGATCTGCTCGCTGAACCCGCTGGTCGATCGCTGCGCGATGGTCGTGCGCCTCGACTACACCGAGGACGCCGAGCTGGTCGACATCGGCTACGCCGCCGCGGTGATCCGCAGCAAGGCGCGGCTCGATTATCCGGGGGTCGCCGCCGCGCTCGAGGGCGACTTCCGCGGCCGCCGCGAGGAGTACCGGTCTTGGACCGGCGAGCTCGAGCGGATGAACGCGCTGGCCCGGAAGCTCCGGGTCAAGCGCCAGGCGCGCGGCGCGCTCGAGCTCGAGCTGTCCGAGCCCAAGGTCGTGCTCGACGCCGACGATCCGCGGCTGGTGCGCGACGTGGTGCGCGCCAAGGGCGACCCCGCGGTCAAGGGCGCCTACCAGCTGGTCGAGGAGTTCATGATCGCCGCCAACGAGGCGGTCGGCGCGTTCTTCCGCAAGCGCGGCGCGACCGCGGTGTGGCGGGTCCACGCGCCGCCCAAGGCCGAGCGGGTCGCGCAGCTCGCCGAGCTGCTCGCCGCGTACGGCATCGTGGTCGACGTCGAGGCCGCGGTCACGCCGCTCGGCATGAAGGTCGTGCTCGACCAGATCGCCACCACGCAGGGCGCGCAGGCGCTGTCGTTCCTGGTGCTGCGCACGCTCAAGCAGGCGGTCTGGGACACCGTGCCGATCGGCCACTTCGGCCTGGCGTCGGGCGACTACCTGCACTTCACCTCGCCGATCCGGCGCTACCCCGATCTGCTGGTCCACCGCCTGCTCAAGTACCTCCTGCACCGCGACGGCCAGCCGTCGGGTGGCGGCTACATCAAGCCGCCGCCGCCGATCGAGGCGCTGACCACGCTGGCGCAGGCGTCGAGCGGCCACGAGCGCCGCGCGATGGAGGCCGAGCGCGAGGCGGTCGCGATGTACCGCACGTACCTGATGCGCGACCAGGTCGGCCAGCGGTTCGAGGGCACGGTGTCGGCCGTGACCAGCTTCGGCGCGTTTGTCGAGATCGAGGAGCCGTTCGTCGAGGGCCTGATCAAGCTCGACTCGCTGGGCGACGACACGTTCAGCTACGACGAGGTCCACCAGCGGCTGTCCGGTCAGCGGACAGGCACGACGATCGAGCTGGGCGACAAGGACACCGTCGAGATCAACAACGTCTCGGTGGTCCGCCGGCGCATCGACTTCACGCTGATCGCGGCGCAGACCTCCGGCCGCAAGCTGCGGCGCGCGCCCGAGAAGGGCTGGGATAGCGCCGAGCGCCGGCCGGGCACGAAGCTCCCGCCGCGGGCCGGCGTCGCGCAGCGCAAGAAGGCCGGCCGCGAGGTCGAGCGCGCGTCGCGCCACCACGCCGAGCGCGGCGCTGTGCCGCGCCCTGCGGCAGGCAACGGCGGCAAGCTGCGCCTTGGGGTCTCGCATCGCGGACCGCGCGATGACAGCGCGGCCGAGCCGGCCAAGAAGAAGCGTCGTAAGTAAGCGACGTCGGGTCGCCGACTCACGCTGATGCTGCAGCGCGATGCTGCAGCGATCGTCCTTGTGCACCGACGACAAATCCGCGTGAGGGCGACCGCGGCGCGCGCCGGCGCGGCCGGTTTCATGCTGGTATTGCGGCAAGGTGGTGGAGGATCCACAAGGTGAGGGGACGATCGCCGCGCTCGAGACCCGGATCGTCACGCTCGAGGCCCAGCTCGCCGAGGCACGCCAGCGGCTGAACCAGTCGCGCAGCCGCGATGACGTCGAGCGGCTGATCGCCAAGGCGCTGCTCGACGCCGAGCGCGTGCGGCTCGATCGCGAGGCGCTGATCTCGTCGCTCGAGTTCGAGCGCCACCGGCTGGGCGCGCTGCTCGAGAAGGCGCCGGCGTTCATCGCCGTGGTCCGCGGCCCCGAGCTGGTGATCGAGCTGGTCAACGAGGCGTTCGAGGCGCTGGCCGGGCACCGGCCGCTGCTCGGCAAGCCGATGGCCGAGGCGCTGCCCGAGCTCGCGGTCGGCAGCGGCGGCCAATCCGGCGGGAATGCCGGCGGGCTGCCGGGCGGGCTCTTCGAGCAGCTGTCGCGGGTCTACACGACCGGCGACCGGTTCCTCGCCAAGAGCCTGCCGATCCGGCTGGCGCGCCGGGGCCATCCGCCCGAGGAGCGCTACGTCAGCATCATGTGCCAGTCGCTGATCGAGGCCGACGGCACGTGCTCGGGCGTGTTCATCCACGGCATCGACGTCACCGACGAGAGCCTGGCCCAGCTGCGGATCCGCGCGCAGTTCGAGAACATCCCGATGCCGACCCACGTCTGGCAGCGGACCGAGGTCGCCGGGGTCCCCGACTTCATGCTGGTCGACTTCAACGCCGCCGGCCTCGCCCAGTCGCGCGGCCGGATCGGCCGCCACGTCGGCGAGGCCGCGTCGAGCTTCTTCGCGGGCGACGCGCCGATCATCGCCGACCTGCACCGCTGCCACGACAAGGGCGAGACCTTCCAGCGCGAGATGGACCGGACCCTGCGCACGACCGGCGAGACCCGCCGCATGGTCGTGACCTACGCGGCGGCGCCGCACGACCTGGTGATCGCGCACATCGACGACGTCACCGACCGGCGCAAGCTCGAGCACCAGCTGCGCCAGGCCCAGAAGATGGAGGCGGTCGGCCGGCTCGCCGGCGGCATCGCCCACGACTTCAACAACATCCTGTCGGTGATCCTCAGCTACACCGAGATGCACCTGAGCGAGCTGCCGAAGGGCAGCGCGATGCGGGCCGACCTCGACGAGGTCCACGACGCCGGCCTGCGCGCCGTCGCGCTGACCCGCCAGCTGCTCGCGTTCAGCCGCAAGCAGATCCTGCAGCCGCGCGTGCTCGACCTCAACGCCACCGTCGCCGGGCTCGAGAAGATGCTGCGCCGCCTGCTCGGCGAGGACGTCGAGCTGTCGATGCTGCTGACCGACGCGCCGCGCGGGGTCCACGCCGACCCGGGCCAGATCGAGCAGGTCATCGTGAACCTGGCGATCAACGCGCGCGACGCGATGCCGACCGGCGGCAAGCTGACGATCGAGACCGCCAACGTCGAGCTCGACGAAGCGTTCGCCGCCAGCCACCTGAACGCCCGGTCCGGCCCGCACGTCATGCTCGCCGTGACCGACACCGGCGTCGGCATGGACGACGCGACCCGCGCCCAGATCTTCGAGCCGTTCTTCACCACCAAGCGCCCCGACCAGGGCACCGGCCTGGGCCTGGCGACCGTGTTCGGCATCGTCCACCAGAGCGGCGGCACGATCTGGGTCTTCAGCCGGCCCGGCTTTGGCACCACCTTCAAGATCTACCTGCCGCGCGCCAAGCGCCGGTTCGAGACCCGCCAGCAGGCCGCCCCGATCGGCGAGCCGGTCGGCGGCACCGAGACCATCCTGATCGTCGAGGACGACGACGCCGTCCGCGGCCTCGCCCGCACGCTCCTGGGCCGCCACGGCTACACCGTCCTCGAAGCCCAGAACGGCGGCGAGGCCTTCCTGATCGCCGAGCAGCACGCCGGCCCGATCCACCTGCTCCTGACCGACGTCATCATGCCCCGCATGAGCGGCCGCCAGGTTGCCGACAGCCTCCTCGCCCTGCGCCGCGACATGAAGCTCCTCTACATGTCCGGCTACACCGACGACGCCGCCACCCTGCAAGGCATCGTCGAGTCCGGCGTCTCCCTGCTGCAGAAGCCGATCACCACCGAGCCCCTGCTGCGCGAGATCCGCCGCGTCCTCGACGCTGGCGCCGCCGCCGCCGCGGCGGGGTAGGCGCTCGCAGGCCCCTCCACGATCGAGCACTTCTCCGTCTGGTCTCGGGACGCCAGCCGAGCTCGACATGGGGCTCAGTAAGGCGAGCGCTTATGTTGAAGTACACGCTCGAGCAGCGAAGCCTGGCAGAAGCTACGAAATGCTGCCGCGCACGGAGTGCCAGGATTCGAGGCGCCAGATACGACGAATTGCGCACTCATTGCGTCGGG
>DASWOO010001322.1:0-2386 GCA_036404335.1 Kofleriaceae bacterium | reverse complement strand
TTCTCGAATCTCACGTTGCCAGTCGCGGGAGTCAATGCGGTGCACGCAGTCGGGTGAACACACTCGCCACAGCCTCCAGCATGCGCGCCGGCGACCCGGTCAAAGCGAAATCAACCACTTCAGTCAGATCAGTTTTATTCTGGCCGATCTCGACGGTCGGAATCCCGTCTTGCTTGGCGACCAGCAGCGGCCGGGCGAGATACGGAAACATCGTATTGATGCCGACCGCGCAGACCAGGTCGAAGCCCTGCTCGAGCTCGGCCTGCAGCCGGGTGAACGGGTCCGGCGGCAGCGATTCACCGAACAGCGGCATGTCGGGGCGCAGGACCTCGCCGCAGGTCGCGCAGCGCGGCGGCACCGGCAGGCCGGCGTAGCTGTCGTGGCGCGTCGTCAGCTCGCAGCGCGGGCAGCGCAGGTCGTGCAGCGCGCCGTGCATCTCGATGACGTCGCGCGAGCCCGCGCGCTGGTGCAGCCGGTCGATGTTGATCGTCATGATCGTCAGCCGGGGCAGGCCGCGCTCCAGCGCGACCAGCGCGTGGTGGCCGGCGCTGGGCTGCGCGGTGCGCACCATGCGGTCCATCTCGAGCAGGACCTCCCAGGTCAGCACCGGGCGCCGCGCGAAGCCCTCGACCGACAGCGCGGCCTCGAACCGCTTCGCGTCCTCGGCGGTGCGGCGGGTCAGGCCGGCGATGCCGCGATAGTGGGTCAGGCCCGACTCGGCGGACAGCGCCTGGCCGGTGATGATCAGGGCGCTCTGGACCTGGGTCAGCAAGCTGCCGACCGCGTCGATCGCCTCGGTGCGCAGCGAGCGCGCGCGCGTCATGCCGGCTACGGCTTGGCCACGGCCCTGGGCAGCTCGGCGGGCTTGGCGTCGGTCGCGTCGGGCAAGACGGGCGGCTCGACCGCGGTGCGCGGCTTGACCCGCGCGCTCCACACGCTGAGCGACAGCCCCAGGCCGATCACCGCGACCGGGATCATCGCCACCGGCCATGCGTACCAGCTGCCGATGTCGCTGTAGGCCGGGTTGGGGATCGGCTTGCCGTCGACGAACAGGCTGCGCTCGGGCAGCAGGCTGCCGTAGACGAAGCCCTGCAGCGCGGTGCCGAGGTAGACGAAGCCGTCGATCAGGCCGGTCGCGGTGCCCGCGTTGCGCCGGCCGCCGAAGTCCTGGCTCGCCACGCCCGACAGCATGCCGTGCACGCCGATCACCGCGACCGCCATGAACGCGATCATCCAGCTCACCGAGGCCGGCGCCTTGAGCATCGGCACGATCGCGATCGAGCCGCCGAGCAGCAGGCTGAACAGCACGGTCGCGACCGGCGGGCGCCGCGACTTGAACAGGTGGTCGGACACGACGCCGGCGAAGATGCCGCCGGTGATGCCGGCGATGCACGACACCACGCCCCAGTTGTGGAACACGAACGAGTCGGTCAGGTTCACCGCGCCGGCGAACGTCCGGTACCACTTGAGGATGCCCTGGCGCAGGAACCCCGAGCACAGCGAGATCAGCGCGATCGTCAGGATCACGCGGTTGGTCAGCATGCGCTTGATGATCACGATCGCGCGATCCGGCGGCCCGGTCTCGCCGCTCGACGCGTCGGCGACGTCGAAGTCCGCGAGTCCCGCGTCGGCCGGCGTGTCGCGCACGAAGATGAACGACAGCACGAAGAACACGACGAGGATCACCGCCGGCGCTAGGAACAGCCAGGCGAGCGAGGTCATCGCCGCGATCTTGGGCGCCCAGTCAAAGGCGAAGTACAGGCCGAGCGAGATCAGGATGCCGAAGATGCCGCCGAACGTGCCGCGCTCGCGCAGGTGGAACCACGCCGCGTTGACCTTGACGATCGAGACCGCGCCGAAGCTCTGGAAGTACATGTTGGCCGCGAACAGCAGCATCAGGTGCTGGAACTCGGGCGGCTTGCCGCTCGCGTGGATCATCAGGCCGATCACCGCGTTGCACACCGCCGCGCCCGACGCCGAGAGCAGGATCGTCATCCGGCCGCCGAACCGGTCGGCGAGCGGGCCGTTGAACAGGAACGCGACGCCGTAGACCAGCGAGCCGACCGCGTCGATCTGGCCGAACTCCTTGCCGGTCAGCAGCTTGGCGTCGAGCAGGCCAACAAGGTTGTAGCGGCCCATGTAGAGGAACGCGTAGGTCAGGCCGAGCGGCAGCCAGTTGAGCACGCGGCGGCGGCGGAACTCCCGGGTGTGACCCAGGTCGATCTTCGGCAGGCGGGCGACGACGATGGCGATGACGGCGCACAGCGCGATGATCTGGACTACTTCCTGCGCGAGCTTGTCCATCCGCGGCGCATGTTACACGACGTGATACCCTCGCGCGCCATGCGCACCTTGCTGTGTTTGCTGGCCTTGGCCGGTGTCGTGA
>DASWOO010001321.1:0-4352 GCA_036404335.1 Kofleriaceae bacterium | reverse complement strand
GCCGATATCCCGCCCGGCACCTACGACGAGATCGTGTGCGTCGATGACGCGTCGAGCGACGACACCGTCGCGGTCGCCAAGCGGCTCGGGTTGCGCACGCTGGTCCACGAGAACAACCTCGGGTACGGCGGTAATCAGAAGACCTGCTACCGCGAGGCGCTGGCGCTCGGCGCCGACGTCGTCGTGATGCTGCACCCCGACTACCAGTACACGCCGCGGCTGCTGGGCGCGATGGTCCACATGATCACCAGCGGCCACTACGACATCGCGATGGGCTCGCGCATCCTCGCGCAGAGCGCGCTGTCCGGCGGCATGCCGCTGTACAAGTACATTGCCAACCGGTCGCTGACGCTCGCCCAGAACCTGATCATGGGGCAGAAGCTGTCGGAGTATCACACCGGCTATCGCGCGTTCTCGCGCCGGGTGATCGAGAGCCTGCCGCTCGAGACGTTCTCCAACGACTTCGTGTTCGACAACCAGATGCTGTGCGCGGCGATCCGCCGGGGCTTCCAGATCGGCGAGATCTCGTGCCCGACGCGGTACTTCCCCGAGGCGTCGTCGATCAACTTCAAGCGCAGCGTGGTCTACGGCCTCGGCGTCCTGGGCTGCGCGCTCAAGAACTCGCGCTGGGCGCCGCGCGAGCCGGTGGCGAGCGAGCCGCGCGAGCCCGGCACGCCGATCAGCGCCCCTGCGCAGGCCCGCAAAATCGCGACCTGAGCCGGCGCTACTTGACCGGGTCTTTCATCGGGGCGTTGGCCTGGCGGGCCTCGAGGACCTTCTTGGCGTAGCCCTTGGTCTCCGGGTTCGGGTCGTCCTTGCTGCGGACGCGGACGAGCGAGCCGGGCAGCTCGACGACGCCGGCGGACATCGTCCAGCCGGGCGGCATCTGCGGATCGCTCCAGAAGTAAAGCCAGCGCGCGTCGCGCGGCGCGAGGTTGACGCAGCCGTGGCTGCGCTGGGTGCCGAACTGATCGTGCCAGTAGGCGGTGTGCAGGGCGAGGCCCTTCTCCGGCGAGAAGAACTGGGTCCACGGCACGGTGGCGACCGAGTACGGATCCTCGCCGTTGAGCCCCTTCATGTCCGCCTCGGACTCCTTGAGCCAGATCCGGTACAGGCCGGTCTCGGTCGGGGTCTGCTTGCCGCCCGAGGTGACGAGCGTCGCGTAGACCGGCTGCGTGCCCTCGTAGGCGACGAGGATCTGGCCGTCGAGGTCGACGTCGATCCAGCGCTCGCCCGCGAGAAGCATCGCCGGCGGCGGCAGCGGGTTGAACACCCGGACGTCGCCGGCCGCGATCCACTCGACGGCGCCGACCCGGTAGGCCGTGGGCTTGCCGGCCTTGTCGCTCGCGGTGTCGAGGATCGGCAGCGGCGTGCGCGCCGCGACCTGGCGGTTGACGCCGCCGCCCACCGCCGTGTTGGTCGTCCACGCCAGCTGCGCGCCGTAGCGCGGCCACACGAACCCGAGCGGCCCGTCCCAGCCGGTGTCGTCGCCGAGCCGCGCGCCGCCGAACCGCGACGGCTGGTGCTGGCTGATCGCCGACCGGAGCACGTACTCGTTGTCCTTCTTGTCGATCTTCCAGTAGACCTTGCCGTCGAGCGTGAGCTCCTCGTACTGCCGGACGTTGACCGAGCCGACGATCGGCTTGTCCTCGACCATGTGCGGGACCAGCGGCGGCGGCGGCGGGGCATCGGCCAGGTCGTCGTCGACCTCGGACGGCGAGGTCACCGGTCGCTTCTTGTCGGCCTTCGCGGCCTTCTTCTTGTCGCCCTTCTTGTCGCTCTTCTTCTTCGGCGGCTTCTTCTTCTCCGGCTTCTCGAGCAGGTAGGTCACCGCGGCCGTGGCGGTGACCTTGCCGTAGACCCCCGGGACCAGCTCGCCGCGCTCGAGGTGCGGGACCTCCTGGCCGTAGGCCGGCTTGCTGCTCGGCACGACGTAGTCGCCGCAGATCCAGCCGTGCGGCAGGATCTCGATCCACGGCTTGTCGCAGCCGCGGGCCTTCCGCGTCTTGGTCCAGCCGACCCGGGTGTCGATCGCGACGGTGCCGATCCGCTTGGCGTCGTCGCCGGGCTCGAGCCGCACGCCGACGGTCCGGCGCAGCTCGAGCGAGTGCGTGCCGTCGGGGAACTCGGGGACCACCGGCGCCGGCGGCGGCGTGAGGTTGGCCACCACCGCCGCCGGCTTGGGCGGCGGCGACGGGACCGGTGGGGTCTGTTCGGTCTTGCTGCTGCAGCCGACGACGGCCACCGCCAGCACCCAGGCGCGCATACCATCTGCGATACCACGTCCGTGGTACGTTCGCAGGCGAGATGAAGCTCGGCGAGATGCTCGTCCGCGACGGCCGGTTGACCGAGCCGCAGCTCACCGCTGCGCTCGGCTACCAGGCGCGCGACGGCGCCCGGCTCGGCACGGTGCTCGTCGAGCACGGCTTCATCGACCTCGAGGCCCTGACCGTCTATCTAGGGCTCGAGCTCGGCATCCCGATCGCGACCGGCGCGATGCTCGAGCGCGCCAAGCGCGCCGCGGTCCGCCTGCTCCAGCCGGCCCAGGCGTTCAAGCACAAGTGCGTCCCGCTGGTCGTCCAGGACCGCCAGCTGATCGCCGCGATCGAGGACCCGCACGACTTCGCGATCCTCGACGCGCTGACCACGATCACCGGCTACCGCGTGCTGCCGCGCGTCGCGCCCGAGCTACGGATCTACTACTACATCGAGCGCTACTACGGCGTCGCCCGCCCGGCGCGGTTCAGCAAGTTCGGCGACTCGCCGCGCGGCGACGAGGGCGCGGTCGACACCGGCCTGCCCGCGCCGCCCCTGCCCGGCCTGCCGCCCGTGCCGGTCGCGCCGATCGCCGCCCCCGGCCCGTCGCCGCGGCTGCGCAGCGTCAAGCAGCTGTCCAAGCGGTTCGATCACTCCGAGCCGCTCAGCGAGGCCCTCGAGCTCGAGGCCGAGGACCTGATCGACTCGCTCGACGCCGACAACGACGCGCTCGCCGAGGCCGCGACGTCCGCCGTGCCGCTCCAGGCCTCGGCGCTGCTGTCCGGCAAGCACCCGGCGATCCAGCTCACCGCGCCCGCGCCGATCACCGCCGACGTCGCGCTCCGCGAGCTCGCGATCGCCACCGACCGCAACCGCATCGTCGAGGTCATGCTCGGCTACGCCGCGGCCACGTTCGATGCCGCCGTGGTCTACACCGTGCGCGACAACTTCGCGTTCGGCTGGCGCGCGATCGGCGATCTGCCCGGCGCCGCCAACGTCGAGCACCTCCTGGTGCCGCTCGAGGCCCCCTCGGTGGTCCAGCTCGCGATCGCCTCGGAGAACCGCCTGTTCCACGGCCCGCTCGCCCCGTCGACCGTCAACTCCTACGTCTACAAGGTCCTCGGCTGCCCCGAGCCGCCGATCGTCACCGCCGGCGCGATCACAATCGGCAAGCGCGTCGTCAACGTCCTCTACGGCCACTCCCCCTCGCTCTCGCCGCTCCAGCTCTCCGTGCTCCACCAGGTCTGCCAGTCCGCGGCCGAGGCCTACGCCCGGCTGATCGCGGTGCAGAAGCAAAAGCGCTAGCGGCCCCGGCTCAGGGCGCGAGCTCGAACGCGCCGATGTCCGGCCGCGGCCCCTCGGGGCGTTTGTGGCCGTCGTAGTCGAGCGGCACCATCGACGTCGGATCCGCGGCGTCGATCGCCGGGCTCACCGGCGACAGGTGGAAGTCGCCGTGGGCGATGTCGACCAGCTGGGGATCGACGTTGAGCAGCATGTGGTCGGCGCTGGTGAGCGGGGTGACCTGCGAGGACATCAGGCTGTAGTGGAACTCGCAGTTGCCCTTGGTCACTTCATTCAGGCCGTACCCGGCGACGAACAGGTCATTCGAGTAGACCCGCTTGCCGTGGTCGGCGCCCTCTGTATCGATAGCGCAATCGATCAGCTGGAGCTGATTGACGAACGTCGAATGCTCTATATCCACGTTGCCCTGCGTGATGAACATGTCCCAGACGTTCGTGAACACGCTGTTGCTGATGTGAATCCGAGCACCGATCGTGTCTCTTACGTCGATGGTCTGGATCGGCTGCGACGGTCGCGCAGGGTCCGAATCAAACCAGCAGCGATCCAGGGTCAAGACGCTGTGCTGGAGCACGTTCAGGATCGGTTGGCCAAACGAGCCTCGAAACTGCGACTGCTTGACGGTTGCCTCGCAGTTGAGCACGTCGAGCTGATTGTACCCACCTGCAAACACGACCTGCTCCATATCGAGGTGAGTGACAGTAGCAACGTGGAAGTCGCCGCATTCGACCCCGGCATTGCTGCTATGGCCGACCACGATCGAGAACGTTGCCCCCTTGAGATGTAGCTTTCCCGCA
>DASWOO010001320.1:0-5942 GCA_036404335.1 Kofleriaceae bacterium | reverse complement strand
ACCAGGCCGGCGACCGGTAGCAGGAACACCAGCCACAGGTGACCCTGGCGATACGCCGTCGCCTGCGCGAGCAGATACAGGAACAGCGCCGACGCCGCGCCGCACAGCGCGCCGATCACGGCGCCCAGGCCGATCCATTGTACGAGCGCGGTCGCGCGAGCTTGCGGGGTCATCGGAGCTCTGGGAGATCACCGTCGAGCGGCGGCCTTCCAATGTCAAGCCGAGCCAACGCGACGAGATACCGTCGAAGCTGCTCGTGCCGTCGACCCAACTTCGAGATCAAGCATCCGCGCTCGTTGTCGCGCGAGGCTAGCGAGACTGGCGCAGCAGCTCGGCGATGTCTTTTTGGCCGGCCGGGTCCTCGAGCAGGGTCAGCGGCTGGTCGACCAGGGCGCGGTGCTCGAGGATGAGCTCGACGGCGCGGCGCGCGCCGATCAGGCCGGAGGCGCGGCCGGGGGCCTGGAGCGCCCAGTCGGTGACGCCGGCGGCCGTGACGACGGCGAGGATGCGGGCGAGGTCGTCGCGGAAGCGCTGGTCGGTGTAGCCCTTGGCGTCGCCGAGGCCAAACCAGAGGATCCGGGCGAAGCGGAGGCGGCGGCCGGGCGGCAGGAGCAGGGTCTCGCCGGCCTCGGCGGTGGCCTTGTTCGACTTGACCAGCCGGGACAGCCGGCCGCACATCCGCCAGTCGGCGAGCCCGGCCGCGCCGCGCAGCGGGCGGTCGTCCTTGAACACCGGCAGCACCAGGCCGTCGCGCGCCGACTCATCCCAGCGCGCCAGATCGAGCGGAAGTACCGAGAGCGCCACCGGCGGCGACCATACACCAGCCGCGGCGCCCCACCCTCGCGCCCGACGCAAAACCCGAGCGCGGCTAGTCTTCGGGGCGCCGGCCGACGGCCGTGGCGATCCGGTCGAGCACGCCGTTGACGAACGCCGACGACTCGGCCGTGCCGAACCGCTTGGCAAGCTCGACCGCCTCGTTGATCACGACCTTGACCGGGATGTCGAGAAACGCGACCAGCTCGCACGCGCCGAGCCGCAGGATGTTGCGGTCGACCCGCGACATCCGGTCGATGCGCCAGTTCTTCGACGCGCCGGCGACCAGCTCGTCGATCCGCGCGGTCTGGGCCTGCGCGGCGGTGACCAGGTCGTTCGCGAACGCCTTGGCCGGCTCGTCGAGCTCGATCTCGAACGCCTCGGCCCACGCGCCGGCGGCGTGCGCGACGTCGGTGCCCGCGTCGCCATCGCGGGCGTAGAGCAGCTGCAGCGCGTAGGCGCGGCCGCTGCGGCGCGATCCTTGGGTCATTCCCGGCGCCCCCGCTTGCGAGCCACCGCCGCCGCGGCCGCCGCCGCCGCGTTGACCGCCGTGCGCCGCTGCGGCACCAGCGCGAGCGACGGCTCGGCCGCGAGCGCCGCGGCGTCGAGCTCGGCCGGCGACGCCGGGCTCAGCGCGCGAAACAGCGTCGCCAGCTCGATCGCCGCCATCGCGGCGTCGAACCCCTTGTTGCCGGCCTTGGTCCCGGCGCGCTCGAGCGCCTGCTCGATCGAGTCGGTGGTCAGCACGCCGAAGCTGATCACGATGTCGGTCGAGGCCGCCGCCGCGGCCGCGATGCCATGCGCCGCCTCGCCGGCGACGTAGTCGAAGTGCGGCGTCGCGCCGCGGATCACCGCGCCGAGCGCGATCACGGCGTCGATCCCGCCGCGCGCGACGACCTTCTTCACCACCTGCGGCAGCTCCCACGCGCCGGGGCAGCGCACGAGGGTCACCGCGTCGGCGTCCCCACCCGACCGGACGATCGCGTCGACGGCGCCGGTGACCAGCGGCTCGACGATGAGGCCGTTGAACCGGCTCGCGACGATCGCGAACCGGAGGCCGGCAGCGGACAGGTTGCCTTCGATGGTCAGCGGCATGCAGCGCACGTATACACCATCTGCCGGCCAGGGAAAGCGGGCTACTGAGCGGCCCGGCCGCGCGCCGCCGCGCGCCCGGGGATCGGAATCCGCTCGACTACCTCGATGCCGTAGCCCTCGAGCGCGGCGATCTTGCGGTCGCTCCACATCATCAGCCGGATCCGCTTGAGCCCGAGGTCGGACAGCACCTGCGCGCCGAGGCCGAAGTCGCGCAGCGCCTCGCTCGACTCGCTCTCGATCGCGGTGACCTTCTCGCGGGTCCGCTGCAGCACGAGCCGCTCGAACGACGGCGCCAGGCGCGTCCGGCTGCGGTTGACCACGTACAGCAGCACACCGCAGCCCGCCAGGTCGATCGCCTCGAGCGCGGCGATCAGGTCGGGCTTGAGCATGAACGGATCGGCCAGCGGATCCATCGCCGCGACCCGGACCAGCACCGGCTGACCCGCCGCCGCCACCGCGGCAACGTCGCCGCGGACCAGCGCGATGTACTCGGTGTCCTCGACCTCGGTGTCGTAGTAGTGGACCGTGAACGGCTCGCCGGGGCCGAGCATGCCCGGGCGCATCGAGCCCGAGCCCTGGCGGCGCACGATCCGCTCGCGCAGCAGCCGGTACGAGATCATGTCGGCGACGCTGAGCAGCATCAGGTTGTGCTTGGCCCCGAACTGCTCGAGCTCGGGCCGGCGCGCCATCTCGCCGTCGTCCCGCATGATCTCGCAGATCACGCCGGCCGGCCGGCAGCCCGCCATCCGCGCCAGGTCGACCGAGCCCTCGGTCTGGCCGGTCCGGACCAGCACCCCGCCCTTGCGCGCGCGCAGCGGGAACACGTGGCCGGGCGACACCACGCTCGCGGGGCTGGCGTTGTCGGCGATCGCCGCGCGGATCGTGGTCGCGCGGTCGCGCGCCGAGATCCCGGTCGACACGCCGTGCCGCGCCTCGATCGACACGGTGAACGCGGTGCCGAGCGACGCCTGGTTGTCGCGCACCATCGGCGCCAGCTCGAGCCGATCGATCATCGCGTCGTCCATCGCGAGGCAGATGAGGCCGCGCGCGTGTGTCGCCATGAAGTTGATGTGCTCGGGCGTGACCATGTCCGCCGCGAACACCAGGTCGCCCTCGTTCTCGCGATCCTCGTCGTCGACCAGGATCACCATGCGGCCGTTGCGGATCTCCTCCAGCGCGCGGGTGACGCGATCGATCGCGCCCAGCTCGGAGCTCATGACTTCACCAGCTTCTCGACATGCTTGGCGAGGATGTCGACCTCGAGGTTGATCCGGTCGCCGAGCACGAGCGCGCCCAGCGTGGTGTGATCGCGGGTGTGCGGGATGATCGCGATGGAGAACCCATCGGCGTCGACCGAGTTGACGGTCAGGCTGACGCCGGCGACGGCGATCGAGCCCTTCTCGACGATGTAGCGCAGCAGCGGCCGGGCGGCCCGGATGCCGAGCACCAGGTTGGCGCCGTTGTCGACGCGCGACGCCAGCTCGCCGGTGCCGTCGATGTGGCCGGTCACCCAGTGCCCGCCCAGCCGGTCGCCGACCCGCAGCGCGCGCTCGAGGTTGACCCGCTGGCCGACCGCGAGCCCACCGAGCGTCGTCCGCGCCAAGGTTTCGGCGCCGGCGAGCACGAAGAACCGGTCGGCGGCGATCTCGGTGACGGTCAGGCAGGTGCCGTCGTGGCAGACCGACTCGCCGACCGTCAGGTCGGTCAGCGGGATCCGGCTCGGCCGCACGCCGAGCACGACCGCGTCGCGCCGCGTCTCGGCGGAGACGATGGCACCCGTATCTTCGACCAACCCGGTGAACATGGGCTGCGTGTTACCACAGCCCAGGCAGCGAGGCGACTCAGGCGCGGGCGGCCTTACGCCGGCGGCGCAGGACCAGGCCGAGCACGCCGAACGCCGCCGCGAGGTTGGCGGTCGCCATGCCGCGGCCGGTCTGGCAGCAGCCGCCGTCGTCCGGCTTGAGGTGGCAGGCGTCGTCGTCCGCGACCAGCTGGGTGAACGGCGTGTTCGTCAGGCCCTTGGTCTTGATGTTGTCGACCTGCCAGCCCACGGCCGGGCCGGCGCCGTTGCCGCTGTCGGTGCCGATGCGGAACCGGATGCGGAACGTCTTGTTCGCCAGCTTGGTGCCCAGGCTCAGGGTCACCGTGTCGACGTCCGGGAACGAGTCGTTGATGAAGCCGTACGCCTTGCGGCCACCGAGCACGTTGTCGGTCATGGTGTTGTAGAGCGTGCGGTTGTAGCCGGGGTCCACGAGGTCCGAGATGTCGTGCCAGGTCCCCGCCGCCGGGTCATCGGTCACGTCGGTCGCGTACTCGACCACGCCGCCGTCGAACGCCTGCTCGTCCTGGGCGCCGCCGTCGAGGCTCTCGAACAGGAACACGTGCTCGAACGAGATCGTGACCGCGTCCTTGCCGGCGGTCAGCTTGGGCGACACCAGGCTCGCGTCCGACGCGACCGCCGCGTCCTCGCCGAACTGATCGCCCTGCAGGCCGCTCGTGCGCTCGTGGTCCCATACGCTGGCGCTGCCGGTCGGCGTCCACGCCGAGGTCCCGGAGTTGAAGTCGTCGTTGGCCGACGCGTTCGGCTTGTCGTCGGTGTTGAGCCGCGCGGTGACCGGGATCGTGATCGGCGGGCAGCCGTCGTCCGAGCTGAGCTCGATGTTGATGTCGCCCTCGGTCGGCGACTTCACGCTGTCCTTGAGCTTCACCTGGAACGTCGCCATCGCCGTGCCGTTGTAGGCCGCCAGGTCGCCGACGGTGACGGTCGAGTCGCCGACCGCGTCGACCAGCCCGGAGTGCAGGCTCGCCTTGACGTTGGTCATCGCGGCCGGGCCCGGGTTGGTGATCGGGATCGACATCTCGAGGACCTCGCCCGGATCGAGCGCGCCGTCGTCGTCGCACTTGGTCGGCTGGGTGACGCCGATCTTGGCGACGCCGATCCGACCCTTCAGCTCGGCGCTCTCGGTGATCGTCTTGAAGTCGCTCGACGTCCGCGCCGGCGACACCGCGCAGCTGCCGAAGCCGCGCTTGGCGTACGCCGCGTACAGGAGGTCGTGATCGGCCTGGCTCGACGCGCGGACCGCGGTCAGGATCGCGTCGCGGGTCTCGGTGGGCGTCGCCTGCGGCGGGGCCAGCATCAGGCCGGCGACCACGTACTGGCGCATCTTGAGCCGGGTCGCCTCGAACGACGCCGCGTCGGCGCCGCCCGCCTTTTGCAGCGCGGCGTAGCCCTCCCACAGCATCGACGCCCAGACCTCACCGGCGGCGTGGACCTCGTTGTTCGACTGCGGGTCGCTCGGCGCGAACGGCGCCGGCGGCAGCGGCTCGCCCTGCTGCATGTGGCGGAACGACAGGCCGTTGACCGCGTGGTTGGTCGTGTACGGCGCGCGGCGGATGCCGTAGAACACCGGGTCGGTCGCGATCCCGCGGGTCGAGAACATGCCCAGCGGGAACTGCGCGTCGAAGTCATCGCCGGCGCGCGACGACACCAGCAGCGCGCTGAAGTCGGCCCAGCCCTCGCTCATCGCGCCGCACAGGTCGGTGTCGCACGCGCTGAGCCGGTGGTGGACGAAGTGACCGAACTCGTGGCCGATCACGGTGATGTCGAGCGAGCCGTCGAGATCGGGGTCGGGGTTTCGCGACATCGCGCCGGTGATCGCGCCCGCGGCCGCGGTCTTGATCGTCATGCCGTCGGGCTTGCTGACCGACAGGGTCGGGATCGTGATCGGCGTGGTGATCGTCGCGTCGTCGGCCAGGCCGGGAGCGACGCCGTCGGCGTTGTTCGCGATGATCACCGCGGCGGCGCCGGCGGTCTGCGCGTTGAGCGTCTTGACCTTGAAGTTGCAATTGCCGCGATCGAGCACGACGATCTTGCCGCCGAGCGTCGCCGGCAGCGCCTCGCAGCCGTCGGTCGACGACGCGCCGGTGCCGTCGTTGCCGAGCACGACGGCGGCGTTGGTCACGTTGTACGTCGTCGGCCCGTAGGCCGCGGTGCCGTTGGCGTAGCCCGTGCCGTCGACGCTGAGGGCGCGGTG
>DASWOO010001319.1:0-7252 GCA_036404335.1 Kofleriaceae bacterium | reverse complement strand
CGGCAACCAGTCGCGCCACATCATTGTCCTAGCCGAGCGCAAAGACCCGAACGCGGGCTGAGCGCGGCGCGCGTCGCTCCGAGTTTGCCGGAGCCTGGCCAGGCATGGCCAGGGTTTGCCGGCCGCTGTGGCAAACCTCGCCCTCCACGGGCCTGGTCTGCGGAATAACCGCGGCGATTCGCGGGTAATTCCAACACATCGGGGGCGCTCGCGCGTCTTACCGGTGAGCGCGGCGGAAGCGCAGAAGGATCAAGTCCAATGGCAGCCATCGTCAGCAGGGTCGGGCAGCAGGGTTTCGGTCGTCCGAGCACGCGCAAGAATCGCGTCGCGCGGGTCTCGGCCAAGAAGGCCGCGCACGCGCCCAAGCGCGGCCGCGGCCAGCCCGCGGGCGAGCAGGAGCCCGAGCTCGACGCCGAGGCGCTCGCCGGCGATGGCGAGGAGCTCGAGACCCCCGAGCCGGCCGAGGCCGAGCCCGCAGCCGACGCCGCCGAAGCCGCTGAAGGCGACGACGCGCCCGAGCCGGACGCGCCGGAGTCCGACGCGCCCTTCGCGGCGCGCGCCCGGCCGGCGGACGCGACGTACCTGTCGATGTACTTCCGCGACATGGCGCAGCTCGACGTGCTGCGCCCCGAGGAGGAGTTCACCTCGGCGCGCGAGATCGAGACGCTCGAGATCATGCTGTGGGACACCGTGCTGGCCCACGCGCCGGCGGTCGAGCACGTGCTCGCCGCGATCGAGCTGGTCGCGCCGCTGCCGGCCGAGGCCAAGAAGCTGCGCGGCGCCGCCACCGGCGATGCCCGGGCGTGGGCCAAGCTCGCCGCCCGCGCCGCGCGCAAGCTGCGCTCGGAGGACGTCGATCACCTGCTGGTCGACGCCGCGCTCGGCGCGATCGATCGCCTGACCCTGGGCATCGGCACCCGCGGCAGCGCGGCGGCCTCGCTCGGCCGCGCCCAGCCGCGCAAGGAGTGGCTGCGCCGGGTCCACGCCGCCAACCGCGCGGTCGGCGACGCCCGCAACCAGTTCGTGAAGGCCAACCTGCGGCTGGTCGTGTCGATCGCCCGCCGGTTCAACCACGGCCGGATGGCGCTCGCCGACCTGATCCAGGAGGGCAACCTCGGCCTCATCAAGGCGGTCGAGCGCTACGACTACCGCCGCGGCTTCCGGTTCTCGACTTACGCGAGCTGGTGGATCCGCCACGCGATCAGCCGCGCGCTCGCCGACAAGGGCCGCGAGGTCCGCCTGCCGGTCCACATGATCGACGCGCAGCACAAGCTGACCAAGGCGCGCCGCCAGCTCACCGGCCAGCTCGGCCGCCAGCCGACCAGCGAGGAGCTGGCCGCGGCGACCCAGATGCCGATCGACAAGATCGAGAAGATGCGCAGCTGGCTGCTCGAGCAGTCGATCTCGCTCGACAAGCCGGTCGGCGACGACGAGGGCCGCTCGCTCGGCGAGGTGCTCGAGGATCCCGATCGCGCGGACGCGTCGCCGACCGGCGATCTCGAGTGGGAGGCGCTGACCACCGAGGTCCGCGACCTGCTCGGCGAGCTGCGACCGATCGAGGCCGACATCCTGCGCCAGCGCTTCGGCCTGGGCACCGAGCAGGAGCTCACGCTCAAGGAGATCGGCGACAAGTACAACCTGTCGCGCGAGCGGATCCGCCAGCTCCAGGAGCAGGCGCTGCTCAAGATGCGCCGGGCCCTGGCCCGCCGCGACTTGATGTAGCCGCTACTTCTTGGCCGAGCCGGCCTTGGCGCCGGTCAGGTCGTCGACCGTGGCCGGGCCGCCGGCGTGCTCGCGGTACCTGAAGCCGCCGGGGATCTTCAGCTGACCGCCCGGGTCGAACACGATCAGGACGTCGACGACCTCGTTGGGCTTGCCGCCCGGCGCCGACACCACGAGCACGCTGTCGCTCTCGAACCGCGACACGGCGCCCTCGCGGCCGCCGAAGAACACCTTGACGTTGCGCGGGCCGTCGGCGGTGAACCGGTTGCCGCGGATCCGGACGTAGGTCCCCTCCGGGTCACCGACGTTGGGCTCGATGCCGGTCACCATCAGCTTGGGGTTGTCGTTGCTGCACGCGGTGGCCACCGCGCCCCCGAGGCCGACGAGCAACACCAGCATGGCGGGATGACCAAGCTGCGACAGACGCCGGACGAGCGGATCGCGATGCATGCGTGGAAATGTACTACGCCAGGTTCAGCCGGAACAATTGTTGGCCAAGGAGGACGAAGGACTCGTTCCCGACGCCCCGCTCGCCGTTGACCTTGATGAAGGTGCCGTTCGAGCTGCCCAGGTCGGACAGGAACACCCGGCCGTCGCGCAGGACGACCCGGGCGTGCAGGCCGGACACGTAGCCGTCGTCGGGGAAGTTGATGTCACCGCGCTCGCGGCCGAGCGTCGCGCTGTCGCCGAGCAGCGGGAACGACGCGCCGGTGATCTCGCGGCCGATGATCACCGTGAGCTTGCCCCAGTAGCCCGGGTTCGGGCTGCCCATCAGCTCGGTGCCGTCGGGCGTCGGATCGGGCGCGCCGATCAGCTCGAACCGCAGCAGCTCCTGGCCGATCCGGATGATCTGCCCCGAGCTGAGCTCCTCTTCCTGCGTCATCTTGACGAACACGCCGTTGAGGCTGTCGACGTCGCGCACCACGGCCTGCACGCCGCGGATGTCGAGCTGGGCGTGCATCGGCGACAGGTAGCCGTCGTTCTCGAACACCGGCCCGAAGCTGCGGCCGAGCTTGTTCTCGCCGGGGCGCAGATCATGGGTGCCGCCCTCGGTGCCATCGGGGCGGATCAGCGTCATCGACAGCCGGGCGCGGCTGAGCGGCGCGCCCATCTGACCGGCGCCCGGGCCGGGCCCGGGGCTCGGCGGCATCTGCATCGGCGCCGAGGCCTCGTCCATGCGGAAGCCGCACGTGCCGCAGAACCGGAACGACGGCGGCACGTCGCTGCCGCACGACGGACAGCGCCGCATGCCGCCGGCGGGCGCGGCCGACGGCGGTGGCGAGAATCCGGGCGAGAACCCGGGCACGCCGGGCGGCGGGCCCATCGGCTGCTGCATCGCCGGGCCGCCGAGCGGCCCCGACGGCGGCATGCCCGGCATCGCCCCGCTCGACGCGCGCGGCAGCGGCGCGGGCTGCGGCACGGACGGCGACGGACCACGCAGCGGACCCGAGCCACCCATCCCGCCCGGCGCCGGTCCGCCCAGCGGCGCGCCGGGCGCAGGCGTGGTCGCGGGGTCCGCCATCATCGTCTTCATCATGGCCATGTCGCCCCCGGCCTTGGGGGCGCCCACGAGCTCTGCCCCGCAGCCGAGGCAGAACTTGTAGTGGTCCTGGTTTTATTTACCGCAACGATTGCAGACGGTCATGGTGGCTCCCGCTCAAGACTCAGACGATTTCGACGCGAAGTAGCTGTTGGCCCAAGAACACATAGTCACCGTGCTTGAGTACGCGCTCCCCGTGGACGCGGATGAACGTCCCGTTGCGCGAGCCGAGATCGGTAACCGATAGCACGCCACCCGTGATCCGCAGCTCGGCGTGCTTGCCGGAGATGAACGGATCATCGGGGAAATTGATGTCGTTGCCCTCGCGACCCAGCGTCACCATGTCGCCCTCGACGCGGTGGACCCAGCCGGCCTGGCCGCCGCGCAGGTTCTGGCGGATCTCGAACGAGGCCTGCCGGATCATGCTCGCCGAGAAGTACGTGCCCTCGGCGTCGGGCAGGTCCTCGGGCTGGGCCGCCGGGTCGATCGACAGCACCTGCTCGCCGACCAGGACCATCGTGCCCGCGGTCAGCTCGACCTTGCCGGCGATCCGGACGTAGACGCCGTTGAGCGAGTCGTGGTCGCGGACCACGAGCTGCTTGCCGGCGTACGCGAAGTTGGCGTGGATCGGCGACAGGAACGGATCGTCGGGGAACGAGATCGGACAGTCGCCGCGCCCGGCGTAGTGATCCTGGCCGGCGAGGGTGAACGACACGCCGTCGTCGCCGTCGCCGCGGATCAGCGTGAGCTTGGCGCGCGCGGCCTGCATCGCGCCGCCGAAGAACAGCGTGCTGCGCCCCGGCTTGGACGCGCCCTTGGCCTCGTCGACGATCTGGGCCCGGGCCGGCCCGGCACCCGACCGCGGCTCGGGCGGCGCGACCACGGCGTGCACCGCCGACGGCCGGGGCCCCACCCGGGTCTCGACATCGAAGCTGATCGGCGCGACCACGCGCGAGCCGCAGCTCGGGCAGAACCGCTGGCCGGCCGCGACCCGCGTGCCGCACTTGCCGCACGGCGTGGCGGCGCCTTGCCCGGAGACCTCGATCGGCTCCGGGCGTGTCGGTTGGCGCGGCCGCGGGTCGAGCGCGACCGAGGCTCCGCATCGCGTGCATTGCGGCACCCCGATCGGGGTCAGCGCGCTGCACGCGTCGCAGACGAGTCCCACATCCATCGGTCGGAAATTCTACCCCCGCGGCGAGAACCCCGTCAAAGAACGGGGGCCCAGCAGATCGTGGGGGACCGGTAATTTCGCTTGTTCAGCTTGTTCAGTTGCCGGTCGCGGCGGCGCGTACGGTGGCATCCGGGTCGGTCCCCAGCTCGGCCCGCCGCTGCTGCGCGCGATTGTCCTTCAACGTGCCCAGGGAGCGCGCGGCGGCGGCGCGGACCTGCGGAACGTCGTCGCGCGATAGCCCCAGCAGGGCGTCGAGCCCGATCGGCTGGCTGGCGAGCGCCACCGCCACTGCTTCGCGGACAAAGCTCGAGCTGTCGCCCGCCACCCGGACCAGCGCCCCGGGATCGCCCTTGTCGCCCAGCTGGCCGAGCGCCAGGGCCGCGATCCGGCGATCTCCCCAGCTGCCCCGGGCGCCGAGCGCCTGGATCAGCGCCTGGACCAGCGCCGGCGGGGCCGCGCCGCGGCGGGCGGCCAGGACGGCGACCGCGTTCATCGCCGCGCCGCGGACCTGATCGGCGGGATCCTGCAGCGCCCGGGCGATCGCCGGCTCGGCGGCCGACAGCTTGCCGCCGTCGAGCTTGGCCAGCACCGAGACCGCCAACGCGCGCACCTTGGGATCTTCGCTGGTCAGCTGGGCGGCGACTTTGGGCGCGATCGCGGCGGCGATCGTCGCCAGCGCGGCGTCGAGCTTGCCGTCGCCGGGCGCCGCGGGGGCCAGCGCGCCGAGCGAGATCTGCGCCCGGCCGCCGTCGAGGTCGGTCAGCGCCGCCACGATCACGTCGCGGTGCTCGCCGAGCGCGTCGCCCAGGCCCCGGGCGATGTCGTCGGCGTGATCGACGACCAGCCGCGCGCTGGCCGCCGGCCGGGGCAGGGCGCCGGGCAGCTGGTCGACGGCCTCGTCGAAGTTGTACTTGCCGGCGCGCAGCGGGAACTCGCCGAGCCCGGTCACCGGCGCCGCGGCGATCTTCGGGTCGCCGGTCCGCGCGATCGCCCACACCAGCTCGTCCTCGGCGTGGCCGGCGCGGCCGAAGTACGCCCGGATCAGCGGGCCGAGCGCCTTGCCGTCGCCGAGCTGGCCGAGCGCCCAGGCCGCCAGCCGCTGGGTCTGGCCGCGGTTGTCGGCGAGCGCGTCGAGCAGCACCGGCGCGCCGGCCGCGATCCGGCGCGCGCCGATCGCATAGGCGCACGCGGCGCGGACCGCGTCGTGGCGCCGGGGATCGGCGACCAGCCGGATCAGCGCCGGCGCGGCGCGCGGGTCGTCGAGCTGGGCCAGGCCCAGGCAGGCCAGGACCTGGACCGACGGCCGGTCGTCGTCGAGCGCCTTGATCAGCGGCGCGACCGCGCGCCGGTCGCCCGAGCGGCCGAGCGCGAACGCCGCGGCCTCGCGCATCGCCGCCTCGTGCACCGCCATGATCGGCAGCACGTCGCCCAGCACCGCCGGGTCGCCGAGCTTGCCGGCGGCGACCAGGGCGTCGACCCGCAGGTCGCGGTCGCTGGTCTCCTGGAACGTGCCGATCCGCCGGGCCTCGCCCTTGGGCGGCTCGACCCGCGCGATGTGGACCAGCGGCTCGGCCGCGCCCTTGTTGCCGAGCTGGCCGAGCACCGCGACCGCCACCCGCTGCTGGCCGGCCTCCTTATCGTCGCGCAGCGCCTCGAGCAGCGGCTGCAGGCCGTGGCCGCCGATCCGGACCAGCTCGCCGCGCGCGGCCTTCTTGACCTCGTCGCTGCCGTGCTTCTCGCGCTCGACCAGCCGCGGCACGTAGCGCAGGTAGAGATCGACGAGCACCCGCCGGTACACCGGCTTGTGCGCCATCATGAACGACAGCGGCGAGAGCACCTTCTCGAGCTCGCCGAGCGTGTCGGTCATCTCCTCGAGGTCGATCGCCTGGCGGCCGGCGCGGCCGACGGTCTCTTCGTCGGTCGCGGTCCGCAGCACCTTGCGCAAGAGCTCGGCCGCCTTCATCGGCTCGCCGGCCTGGACGTAGAGCTGGGCCAGCGCGAACTGCGCCTTGCTGTTGTGCGCGTCGAGCGACACCACCTTCTCGTACGCGGTGATCGCGTCGGGGAACCGCTGCATCGCGACGTAGTTCTCGGCGAGGTGCTCGTAGGCGGCCGGGTCGTTGGGGCTCTTGGCCACCGCCTTCTTCATCCACTCCTCGGCCTCGCCGTCCTTGCGCTCCTCGGTCTTGATCGCCGAGATCATCGAGTAGACCTCGCGCTCGCGCGACGGCGCGACCTTGAGCAGCTCCTGCAGCGTGTCGACCGCCTGCCCGAACTTGCGCTGGTCCTTGTAGAGCTTGACCAGGTCGAGGGTCAGGTCCTGATCGTCGGGGACCTTGGCGTGCAGCGCCTCGATCGCCTGCTGCGGCTGGTTCTGCTGCGGCCGCCGGGCGAAGTACTCGACGAGCAGGTAGCCGGCCTCGACGTCGCCGGCCCGCGCCCGGGTCTCCCACTCGAGCCGGCGGCTGGCCTCGCGGTTGCCGCCGACCTTGGTCACGACCGCGACGTACTTGCGCCGGGCCTCGCGCCGCGCGCTGCGATCCTGCGGCTTGGCGCCGATCAGCTGCAGCACCTTCTCCCAGTCGGCGAGCGCGTCGCCGTACTGCTTCTGGGTCTCGAGGAACTGGGCGCGCGCCTTAAAGATCTCGATCGTCTTGCCGTCGAGGCTGACCGCCTTGTCGAAGTTGGCGCGGGCCTCGGCGGCCTGGCCGTGCTCGGCCAGGACCTCGCCCAGCTTGGCGAAGCCCGACGCCTTGCCGCCGGCGATCAGCCGCTTCCAGGTCGCGAGCGCCCGGGGCTTGTCGTTCTTGGTCCAGTAC
>DASWOO010001318.1:0-2086 GCA_036404335.1 Kofleriaceae bacterium | reverse complement strand
GCCGTAGCTCGCCGGGTAGAGCAGCAGGTCGCCGCGGACGTCGATCCGGCGGAACGGCGCGGCCTGCGCGACCGCCCAGCGATCCGAGCCGTTGATCGTCAGGTTCTCGGCCGAGCGCCAGAAGTTCTGCAGCGCGACGCCCTGGTCCGAGGCGTTGAACGCGTCGACGGTGATCGCGCCGTTGATCACGACGTCGCCCGGGTTCTGGCCGAGGCCGGCGACCGAGGTGTAGAAGCCGACGTTGTCGAACACGCCGTAGGTGCCGGGCTTGAACAGGTGTGCGATCCGGCCGGTGCCCATCTGCGCGGTCTGGGTATCCTTCTGCGCGTTGAAGTCGGCGTCGAGCTGGGCCTGGATGGTCTGGCTCGACATGCCGGGGCTGAAGATCCGGACGTTGGCGCCGAAGTCGGGCACGTCCGGCTGGGTGGTGCAGCTGGTCTGCGTGCCGCCGATCGTGAACGACGCGGTCGCGACGCCCGAGGTCGTCGAGCCAGCCTTGGTGGCGATCGCCTTGAGCGTCAGCGACGAGGCGACGTTGATCGCGCCGCCGTAGGTCGCCGAGCTCGCCGTCGGCGTCGAGCCGTCGGTGGTGTAGTGGATGGCCGCGCCCGTGGTCGACGTCGAGATCGTCACGCTCTGCGCGGCGGTGAAGCTACCGCCGGCCGGCGAGATCGTCGGGGTCGCGACCGTGGTCGTGCCGCCGCCGCCCTGGGTGAACGTGAAGTGCGGCGTATCGTACTGCGGGCCGCTCTTCTCGTAGGTGAACCAGTACTCGAGGACGAAGCCGGTCGACAGGCCGCCGACCGTGTACTGCCAGGTCCCGGCATTGTTGGTCATGCGGATATTCTGCTGACCGTCCGCCGGTGACAGATAATGCACGTCGACGTAGGCCGCGGACGTGGTCGGCGTGAACGACAGCAAGGCCTGCGTCGCGCTGACCGTGCTGGCGCTCTGGGTGTAGTCGGTGGCCGCGTAGGCCGAGCGCGCGAACAGCGCGAGCGCGACGAGCGACGCCGCGACCGCGAGCTTGGCGAGGCCGCGTAACCAGCGCGGCAAGCGACGTGAGACACGATTGGATCGTTGCATGGCCGAGACACTAGTCCTCGCGGATGGCAATGCGCGTGACCTCATGAATATTTATTCGGTCGAACGATCGCCGGCTGAAACACCCGCAAGCCGGCTCGCGAAACACCGGATGATCAACAGTGATGATCGTGACTCGCAATACGGTTTTACGAAGATGATGCGGACTGCGGCACTCCGCTGTACGCGCAGCGCGTACACGATGTGTGCGCCACGGCTCAGCGCGCGGGCAGGGCGGCGAAGCCGATGAACGACGGCTGGCTCGCGGTCAATGGCGTGCCGGTGCGGGTCAGCGTGCCTGCCGCGACGTCGATCGCGAAGCGGACGACGGTGTTCGAGTCCTGGTTGGCGACGAACAGCCAGCCGCCGGTCGGGTCGATCGCGAACTGGCGCGGGGTGGCGCCGCCGGTCGGGGTCTGGCCGACGAGCGCGACCTTGCCGGTCTGGTCGATCCGGAACGTGGCGATCGTGTTGTCGCCGCGGTTGGACGCGTAGACCCATGTTCCAGACGGGTGGACGGCGATCTCGGCGCCGGTGTTGCTGCCGGTCGCGCCGGCGGCGCGGGTCGATACGGTCTGCTGCGCCGACAGCTGGCCGGTGGTCGCGTCGTAGGCGAACACGGTCAGCGTGCTGTCGTTCTCGTTGACCAGGTAGGCATGGGCGCCTCCCGGGGCGAACGCGAGGTGGCGCGGGCCGGCGCCGGCGAGCGTCGCCGCGCGCGGCACGGCGTTGGCCGTCAGCATGCCGGTCGCCGGGTCGAGGTTGTACTGGGCGATGTAATCCGAGCCCTTGCACGGCACGAACGCATGGCGGTTGCCGGCGTCGGTCAGGATCATGTGCGCGTTGGTGCCAGGGCTGAGGGTCTGGCGCGCGGCGTCGAGCCCGCCGTCGGCGCGGATCGGGAAGGTCGCCACGCTGCCGCCGCCGTAGTTGGCGACCAGGACGAGCGTGCCGCTGCCGTCGACCGCGATGTGGGCGGGGCCGTTGCCGCCCGAGTCGACGT
>DASWOO010001317.1:0-2449 GCA_036404335.1 Kofleriaceae bacterium | reverse complement strand
CCGGGTCGCGCTTGAGCGAATCGAGCACGGCCAGGCCGGAGCGGTCGGGCAGCCCGACGTCGAGCACGATCGCGTGCGGCAGGTGCTGGCGAGCCAGCGCCAGGCCGTCGGCCGCGGTCGCCGCCACCACGCCCGAGAACTCCAGCTCGTGCGCCAGGTCGTACAGCACGCGGGAGAACGTGATGTCGTCCTCGATCACCAGCAGGGTGCGGCTGGTCGGCACGATCGAGTCGCGGTCGTCGGCGAACGGCGCCGGCGCGACGACGGCGAGCGGCCGGTTGGGCGACGTGCCGCGCTCGGTGCTGCGCTCGGCGCCGCGCTCGGCCGAGATCGACTCGATCGCGCGCTCGGGCGTCCGGTCGATCGCGCGCTCGGGCGTCCGCGGCGACACCGCCGGGCGCTCGAGCGTGGCGCGCGACCCCGCCGGCACCACGAGCGACGCCGGCCGTCCGACCGACTGCGGCATCCGGCCGGGCAGCGTCAGGGTGAACGTGCTGCCGCGACCCGGCGCGCTGGACAGCGTCAGGCCGCCGCCGAGCAGCTTGCCGAGGTCGCGCGAGATCGACAGCCCCAGGCCGGTGCCGCCGAACTTGCGGTTGCTCGCGCCGTCGGCCTGGCGGAACGGCTCGAAGATCAGCTCGTGCTGGTCCTCGGCGATGCCGATGCCGGTATCGCGGACCTCGAACAGCACGTCGCCGCTCGCGCCGCTGATCGTGACCGTCACCCCGCCGTGCTCGGTGAACTTGAGCGCGTTGGAGATCAGGTTCTTCAGGATCTGCAGCGCGCGGTTGGGATCGGTCTCGATCATCTCGGGCGCGCGCTGCGTGACGATCTGCAGCTCGAGCCCCTTCTGGGTCGCGATCGGCTGGAACGTGCGGTGCAGCTCGTCGGCGATCCGCCGGAGCGGCACGGCCTCGGGCCGGACGTCGAGCATGCCGGCGTCGATCTTCGACAGGTCGAGGATGTCGTTGATCAGCGTCAGCAGATCGTTGCCGGCGGAGTAGATGGTCTGCGCGAACTTGATCTGCTCGGCGTTGAGGTTGCCCTCGCGGTTGTCCGACAGCAGCTTGGCCAGGATCAGCGAGCTGTTGAGCGGCGTCCGCAGCTCGTGCGACATGTTGGCGAGGAACTGCGACTTGACCTCGTTGGACTTGAGCAGCTCGGAGCTGGTCTGCGCCAGCTCGTCGCGCTGGCGCTCGAGCGCCTGGGTCTGCTCCTCGAGCTGGGCGTTGATCTGCTCCAGCTCGGACTGCTGGTTCTCGAGCTGCGCCTGCGACACCTGCAGCGAGCGGGTCTGCTGCTCCAGCTCCTCGTTGGATACCCGCAGCTCCTCTTGCTGGGTCTGCAGCTCCTCGGCCTGGCGCTGGACCTCCTCGAGCAGCTGCTCGAGCCGGTTGCGGTCGCGCGCGGCGCGCATCGCCTGGGCGATCGAGTCGCTGGCCCGCTCGATCAGCGTCAGCTCGACCGGATCGAGCGCGTGGAGGAAGCCGAGCTCGGTCACCGCCTGGACCGTGCCGTCGATCTGGGCCGGCGCGATCACCAGCTCGCGCGGCGCGCCCTTGCCGACCGTCGAGCTGATCTGCATGTAGCCCGCCGGCAGCGCGCGCAGGTGGGTCGGCTTGTCCTGCTTGACCGCCTGGCCGGTCAGGCCCTCGCCCGGCGACAGCGCCGCGCGCGGCTCGCCGCCCATCGCCATGGCGTGGCTCGCGATCCGCTGCAGGATGCCGTTGGGCTCGGCGGCGTACACCGCGCCGACCCGGGCGCCCATGTTGCGCGACAGCACGTCGAGCACCTTGTCGCCGATCGACTCGATCCGCAGGTCGCCCTGCAGCTGGCTCGACAGCGCGAGCTGGACCCGGCGCGACCAGCCCTCGTCGGACACCGCGCGGTAGTCGCGCGACGCCAGCACGCCGATCAGGATCAGCATGCCGATCAGCACGAGCACGCCGCCGAGCATGACGTAGCTCGACCACGTCACCGACTGCTCCCACTCCTGGTTGCGGCGGAACAGGAGGTTCTGCTCGGCGCTGAGCATCTCCTCGATCGTCGTGCGGATCCGATCCATCAGCGACTTGCCGCGGTCGGTGCGCACGATCGTCAGCGCGGCCGCCGCGTCGCCGGCGCGCCGGATGTCGATCGTCTCCTTGAGCTCGGACAGCTTGCCGCCGAGCACCGCCTGCAGGCTATCGAGCCGGCCGGCCTGCGCCGGGTTGTCGGCGACCAGGCGGCGGACCGATTCGAGCTGGCCGGGCAGCTCGCTCAGCGCCAGCTGGTAGGGCTCGAGGTAGTGCTCGTCGCCGGTCAGCAGGTAGCCGCGCTGGCCGGTCTCGGCGTCCTTGGCCATCGACAGCAGGCGGTGCAGGTGATCCTGGACCTCGTTGGTGTGCGCGACCGCGTCGCTCGCCTCGGTGCGGGCGGTGAGCGAGCGGTACGACAGCACCGCGATCGC
>DASWOO010001316.1:0-2593 GCA_036404335.1 Kofleriaceae bacterium | reverse complement strand
GCACTACCTCGGGCGCGACCACCTGGCCGAGCGGGCCGAACGCCGGCACCTGCGACAGCGACAGCCGGCCGAGCACGATCCGGCCGCGTTCGCCGACCAACACCGTCGAGCCCGACAGCTCGCCGACCGCGATCCCGGCCTCGTGGACCCGGACCACCGCGGCCACCAGCACCCGCAGCCGGGTCAAGAGCTCGCTGGTCGTCGGCAGCGTGGTCAACAGCTCGCCCAGCAGCCGGCCGGTGACCCGCTCCCCGACCACGTACTCGATGCCCTGGTAGTTGCCCATGCCGAAGATGGCCGCCGCGCACGGATCGCGGACCACCGCGCAGCGCTTGGCCTCGTGCAGCAGCGACAGCATCCCGGGGTCGCGCCACGCCAGCTTCAGCGCGACCGGCCGGTCGAGCATCATGTCGCGCGCCTCGAACACCAGGCCGGTATCGGTCCGCGCGATCTCGTCGCGGATCAGGTAGGTCGAGGCGATGACGTCGCCCTGACCGACGGCGCGCACCGAGCTATCGCGAAATCCTGGCGGGGCCTGGAAGCTCCCGGACCGACCCATCCAGCCATTATGCCACGGCGCTACGGCTTCTTCGGCGATTTGCTGGCGACGAAGTACGGCGCGAGCAGCTTGTCCCAGGCCTTGTTGCGGTCGACCCAGTCGCGGTCGCACTTGGCGAGCCGGGCGGGCGACATCTCGAGGCGGGTCGCGAGCCGGGCGTACTTCTTGTCCGCGCCGTACAGCAGGCACACGATCGACACCACGCGCTGGCCGTTGAGCGAGTGCTCGTCGGCGAAGTTGTTGTGGGTGCTGCGCCGGGCCATGACGTCGAACCAGGTCGCCGCGGCCATCGCCACGTTCTGGCCGAACTCGTTGCTGGCCAGGAAGATCGTCGCGACCTCGTCGGCGGCGTCCTCGCCCTTGCCGACGATGGGCAGGCCGAGCTCGCCGACCAGCGCGTGGCCGAACTCGTGGAAGAACGTGAAGATCACCGTGTTCTGCGTGGTCTCGGCGACCTTGGCGGCGTCGAACCCGGCGCCGGTGAACAGCTCGTTCAGGAAGTCGAACAGCTCGTGGCAGATCCGGATCGAGTGATCCGCCGGCGAGTAGAACGCGTTGACCGTGCCGCACTCCTGGATCTTGATCGGCAGCGGCCGCGGGAACCGGAACAGCGCGTCGAGCTTGGGCGCGAGCAGCTGGGTGAACTTGACGAACTTGGGCGGCGCGCCGGTGACGCCCGGCGTGGTCGGCGCCGTGTACTCGACTGACAGCCGCGGGCCGGCGACCCGCGCCGAGCCCAGGATGTCCTCGTTGGCCTTGGCGACCGCGGGATCGAGCTCGGCGCCGACGAACGACATCGCCATCACCGCGTGCTTGGCGACCGGGAAGATCAGCAGGCGGATCTCGATCGAGGTCTTGCCCGAGATCATCGTGCCGGTGGCCGCGACCAGCTGGCTGCCGGCGCGCTCGCCCTTGGCCGCGGCGGTGACCACCAGCTTGCCCTCGTTGCCGAGCACGTGCGCGAGCGCGGCCGGCGTGGCCTCGGGCATCTTCGGCAGCTCGATGATCTCGATGACCCGGCCCTTGGACTTGGGCGACGACAGCATGGTCGAGATGCCCTTGTCGGCGCGGACCCAGCCGTCGGGAACGGTGAGCTCGAGGCCGCGGACCTCGACGATGCCCGCGCGGGCCGGCGCGGCGATGGCCGTGACCAGCAGGGCGACGGCCAGGATCCAGGGTGAGCGAGCGAGCGACATCGAGCCTCCGTACCCCGGTGGGTGCGAGGCGGCTGACTTTGCACGAAATCGCCGCGCCGTGCGGACGGGTACGAAATGAACTAGTCTCCAGGCCATGCCTGGCTCCCGCTCCGTGCTCCCTGAAGACCGCGTCGATCCCTCGATCCGTGAGGTGATCGCCGGCAACCACCGCGACATCATCGACGAGGTCGAGGCCGCGGTCGCCGCGCACGACGTCGTCGTGGTCGGGATGAAGCAGAACCCCTTCCCCAAGAAGGCGCGCAAGGCGCTCACCGCCGCGGGGATCGCGTTCCACTACCTCGAGTACGGCAGCTACTTCAGCACCTGGCGGCGGCGCACCGCGCTCAAGATGTGGTCGTGCTGGCCGACGTTCCCGATGATCTTCGTCAAGCGCCGGCTGATCGGCGGCGCCGCGGAGGTCCAGAAGCTGATCGACTCGGGCGAGCTCAAGCGCTGGCTCGCGACCTGATCACACGCTCTGCAGCATGACGTCGCCCAGCGCCCGGGCGAACGCGATCGGATCGGGCAGCTGCCCCGAGTCGGCGAGATACGCCTTGCCGAGCAGCAGCTCGGCGTACAGCCCGAGCCGCGGATCGGCCTTGTTGGCCGCGTACAGCGCCTGCAGCTTGGGGATCAGCGCGTGGCTCGGGTTGAGCTCGAGGACCGGCTTGGTCTTGGGCACGGCCTGGCCCATCTGCTCGAGCATCTTCTGCATCCGCGGCGTCATGTCGTTCGAGTCCGCGACCAGGCAGACCGGCGACGAGGTCAGCCGGGTCGACAGCCGGGCCTCCTTGATCTCGCCCTGCAGGTGGACGCGGATGAAGCCCAGCAGGTCGCT
>DASWOO010001315.1:0-7420 GCA_036404335.1 Kofleriaceae bacterium | reverse complement strand
CCGGCCGGCTGCGCGGCTGCAGGCGCGGCTGCGGGCGCGGCTGCGGGCGACGGCGCGACTGCGAGCGACGGGGCCGGTGCCGGTGCCGGTGCCGGTGCGCGGGACACCGGCAGCCCCCCGAGCGCCGACGGCCCGCCGGATCCACGCGGCGCCGGCGCGCGGCTCAGCATCGGCGGCGCGCCGCCGAACATCGTCTTGCCGAGCGGGACCACGGCGGACGGCGGCATCATCGTGTGGAACGCCGGCGGAGCGGACCCGCGCAGCCCGAACGCCGAGGCGGTCGTGCCGTACGGCAGCGCCTGCGGCATCACCTCGTGCCGCTCGTCGCCGACCTGGCGCGCCACCCGGTCGATCGCCACCCACGACGTCAGCCGCGTCGAGATCTGGTACTCGAGCCCGGCGGCCTCGATCTCGGCGTCGTTGCGCTCGCCGGCGAACGACCGGGCCTCGAGGTCGGCGACCAGCTCGCGGCCGAACAGCTGGACGATCGCCTGCGCGCCCTCGCCCGGCCGGCGCGCGCCGAGCTTGAGCTTGTGCTCCCACACGCCGTCGGCGGTCTCGCCGCGCACGTGCAGCTCACCGGCCTGGACCTTGACCGCGGCGACGAACGGCGCGCCCTCGAACACGTCGGGCAACATCGCCGGCGCCTGCGCGACCAGCGCGCTGCCCGACAGCTCGACGTTGGTCAAGACCGGCTGCTTGGTCCGGGCGTCGAGCCGCGCGACCGCGTGCTCCGCGTCCTCGTCCGGCCCGCACAGCACCTCGGCGCCGCGCCCCGCCCGCGCCATCGACGTCGACAGCGTCCGGTTCACGGACGAGCCGACCCCGAGGAAGTGCAGCCGGCACGACCTGGGCAACGTCCGCTGCAGCTCGCGCACGATCTGCTCCTCGCCGCCGATGTAGCCGTCGGTCGCCAGCACCACCTGGCGCTGCGCGCCCGGCCGCAGCGCGCGCATCGCCTCTATCACCGCCGCGCGCATCTCGGTGCCCCCGCCCGCCTTCCGGCCGCGCAGCCAGGCGATCGCCGCGCGCTTCTCCGCCGCGGTCGCCGCCACCGGCTCGCGCTTGTAGTGCTGCGGCCGCGTCGAGAACTCGATCAGCTCGAGCCGGTCGTGCTCGGTCAGCCCCTCGATGACCTGCGCCACGATCTGCTTGGCCTTGTCGAGCGGCGCGCCGTCCATCGACCCGCTGGTGTCGAGCAGCACGATCAGGTCGCGCGACAGCGCGCGCCCCCGGCTCGCCGGCGCCGGCGGCACGATCGTCAGCAGGCCGAACATGTCGTCCTGGCCCTCGGGGCGCGCGACCTCGAGCGACAGCCCGACCGCCGCCTTGGCCACCGGCCAGCGCACGATCAGATCGCGGTCGAGCGCCGCCCCTTCGAACGACCGCAGCGCGACGTCATTGCCGGTGACCTGCAAACCATGCGAGGGCGAGTTGATCGCGCCGGTCCGCTCGTCGGTGACCCGCAGCGACAGCTGCAGCCGCGCGCCGACCTCGGCCACCGTCGCCACCGAGGTCGCCGCGGCGTCGGCCGGGCGGTCCCCGCCGCCGAGGTAGCGCGGGCCGATCACCGTCGGGAACCGCAGCTCCCACGCGCCCTCGGTCAGCCAGGTCAGCTTGAGATCGACCGTGATCCGCGCGGTCAGCCCGCTGTGCGGCGGCAGGTTGCCGATCGACTGGGTGAAGATGTCGCTGCGGTCCTGCTCGAGCAGCGCCGCGGTCCGGCCGGCGGCGACCGCCTGCTCGAACTGATCGCGCGCCGACTGCTTGCGGTCGACCTTGCCGGTGACGGTGCGGCCGGCGAGCTCGAACGCGTAGCCGCTGACCGCGCCGTCGGCCGGCAGCGGCATGCGGTAGGTGACGTGCAAGGTCTCGTCGTACGCGTTCTCGAAGCGCTGGACGAGCACGACCCGCGCGATGCCGCCCTCGGCCTCGGCGTGCAGCCGCGCCGAGACCAGCGGCAGCGACCGGCCGTCGCGGGTGACGAGCTCGACGCCGCGATACGGAGCACCAGGCGATCCATGGAGAGCAGCGGGAGACGGCACGCGGGCGGCGGCGGATGATAGCGAGGTCGGCATCGGTTCAGTGTCCTTTCGCCCGACCAACGCGGCCGCCCCGATCCTGGTGACAGCGAATTTTCGCAATGCCAGATCCCAGCCACCACCTGGACTTGCCGGCAAGCCCAGCAGCCGGCGGCGCACGAAGCCGTCTCCCGCGGGCGGCGATCGCCACGCCGATTTGCAAGCGATCTCACCCGAGCGCGCGATCTGCCCTCGATCATCGCCGACCGCGGTCGACGATCTGTATGCCGAGGTCGGCACGCACCCCAGCCATGCTCACTGGCATCGATGTTGATGTATGCGCAGTCATGACCAATCGCGACTCGATCGACATGCTGTGTGAGCTCTCCGCGTTCGAGGCCGGCCAGATCGTCGGCGGCGCGACCCCTGCGGCCGCCCCGGCCTTGGACATCAACGCGATCAAGCAGCAGGCGCAGGCCTACTGCCCGGCCACCGTGGCCCGGTACAGCAACGTCACGCCGGCCAACGTCACGCGCGCGTCGGCCCAGGCGATGGCAAATTCCTGCCTGGCCGAGATGGGCCCGTTCAAGGCGATGTTCGCCCGCGGTCCGATCCAGCACGGCATCGATCAGGCATTTCCGGCCCGGCGATAGACGTTACCCCGCGCGACCTCGACGCCCCGGCCAGCCGGCCGATGCTCGGGACATGGTCACGTCTGTCCCTGCTCGGTCCGGCCTCGAGCTCGCCGCCCAGCTGGTCGAGCGGCTGCGCACGACCGAGATCCGCGTCCCCCCGTACCCGGCGGTCGCCGGCTCGCTCGATCGGCTGAGCCGCGACGGCAAGTCGACCGTCGCCGACGTCGCGGCCATCGTCGCGACCGACGCCGCGCTCGCCGCGACGGTGCTGCGCCACGCCCAGAGCGCCGCGCTGCGCGGCGGCAAGTCGCCGAGCCTCGAGGCGGCGATCTCCCGGCTGGGGCTCGAGGAGCTGACCCGCGTGGTCATCGCGACCACGCTCGGCGCCGCGGCCACCGCGCCCGGGCCGCTCTCGCTGCTGCGCCGCGACCAGTGGCGGCGGTCGCTGCTCGCCGCGATGTTCTGCAAGGAGCTCGCGCCGCGCCGCGGCGTGCCGCCCGACCAGGCGTTCCTCGGCGGCCTGCTCCACGACTTCGGCGCGGTCGTGGCGATCACCTCGCTCGAGGCGATCGCCAAGAGCGACGGCCCGCTGCCAGTCCTGCCCGAGGCCGCGTGGCGCCGGCTGGTCGAGAGCCTGCACGTCGAGCTCGGCATGGTCGTGGTCGCGCGCTGGTCGTTGCCCGAGCCGATCGCCGAGGTCGTCGCCAGCCACCACACGCCGCAGACCTGCTCGCGGGTCTACCGGCCGCTGGTCCAGCTCGTCGCGATCGCCGACCAGATCCTCGACATCCTCGACCGCGGCGCCGGCGGCGGGCTCGCCGCGCTGACCGAGGTCCCCGGGCTCGATCACGACGAGCGGTTCCGGATCGGCGCGCTGATGCCCAAGGTCGCCGACCAGATGTCGAAGTTCGAGATGCCGGCCAAGGCCGCGGTAACCTCGTCGATCGCGCGGGTCGCCGAGCCCGAGGCCGGGACCTGGCCGGTCGACTTCGTGGTCGAGAGCCACACCCAGGCGCAGTACCGGGCGTGCGCGATCGGCGACAACCTGCTCGCGTTCAAGAGCCCGGTCCCGCTGCAGCCGGCGTGGCTCGCCGAGCTGACCCTGCGCTGCGTGCCCGACACCATCACGATGCTGGGCCACGTCAAGAGCTGCGAGCCGACGCCGCGCCGCGACTTCCTGATCACCGTCCAGCCGTTCGGGCTCGCCGGCGACGACAAGGAGGCGTGGCTGCGCGTGCTGGGCCGGACCCGGCCGAACCAGGAGGACGTGCGATGGAGATGACGACCGAAGCGCTCGAGGCGATGGACGCGCTGGCCGCAGCCAACCTCGAGCTGATCAAGGCGCGCGACGTCGCCGACGCGGCGAGCCGCGCCAAGTCCGAGTTCCTGGCCAACATGAGCCACGAGATCCGCACGCCGATGAACGGCGTGCTCGGCATGGCGGAGCTGTTGCTCGCGACCGAGCTGACCCCGCGCCAGCGCCACCTGACCGAGACCGTGCAGCGCTCGGCGGTCAGCCTGCTCGCGGTGATCAACGACATCCTCGACTTCTCGAAGATCGAGGCCGGCCACCTCGAGCTCGAGGAGCTCGATCTCGACCTGCGCGACGTGATCGAGGACACCGCCGAGCTGCTCGCCCGCTCGGCGCACGTCAAGCGCCTCGAGCTCGTGACCTCGATCCCGCCGGGCGTGACCACCCGGCTGCGCGGCGACCCGGGCCGGCTGCGCCAGATCGTCACCAACCTGATCGGCAATGCGATCAAGTTCACCGAGTCCGGCCACGTCGTGGTCGCGGTCAGCGAGCACGGCCTGACCGACGACGGCCGCCACGTCCTGCAGCTCGACGTCACCGACACCGGCATCGGCATCTCGCCCGAGGTCCTGGCCAAGCTGTTCTCCGCGTTAACCCAGGCCGACGGCTCGATGTCGCGGCGCTACGGCGGCACGGGCCTGGGCCTGGTGATCGTCCGCAAGCTGTGCCGGCTGATGGGCGGCGACGTCACGGTGACCAGCGAACCGGGCAAGGGCTCGACGTTCTCGGTCGTGATCCGCCTGCCGCCGGCCGGACCCGACGACGTCATCGTCGCCGATGACTTCGGCACCGCGGTGATCGCCGGCCGGCGCGCGCTGATCGTCGAGTCGAGCCCACCGACCCGCGCCGCGCTCGCCGATCAGCTGCGCGGGTTCGGCGTGGTCTGCGACGTGGTCGCCACCGCCGCGGCCGGCGCGGTCTGCCTCACCGCCGCGGTCGACGCCGGCCAGCGCCACGACCTGCTGTTCGCGCGGACCGCGCTGCCGAGCCGCGCCGCGCCATCGCCGGCGTGGATCCGCCTGGTCTCGGGCGGCGACCTCGACGAGGCCGGCGCCGCGACCGAGCTGCCGACCCCGGTGCGGCGCTGGCGGCTGATCGGCGCGCTGCGCCAGGCGCTCGGCGCCGCGCCGACCCCGCGCCGCCGCCGCGAGACCTCGGTCGCGCTCCACCTGCCCGGGCTGCGCGTGCTGATCGCCGAGGACAACCTGATCAACCAGGAGGTCACCGTCGGCATGCTCGCCGACCTCGGCTGCACCTCGATGTGCGTGACCGACGGCCAGCAGGCGCTCGACGCGCTCGGCCGCGAGTCGTTCGATCTGGTCCTGATGGACTGCCAGATGCCGGTGATGGACGGGTTCGAGGCGACGCGCGCGCTGCGCCAGCGCGAGACCGATCACCGCCAGATCGTGATCGCGCTGACCGCCAACGTCTCGGCCGAGGATCGCGACGCGTGCCGCGCCGCCGGCATGGACGACTTCCTGTCCAAGCCGTTCCGGCGCAGCGAGCTGGCGACCCTGCTGCTCCGCCACTCCCAGGGCGACGCGAGCGCGCACGCGCCGCTCGTCGGGTTTCGCGCCCCGGCGCCCAAGGCCCGCGCCGCCGCGCCGTCCGCCGCGCCGACCATGCCGATCGCGATCGGCGCGATGAGCCTGCCGACCGAGTCGGTGCCGGTCCCGGTGCCGACCTTGCCGACCGTGATCGATCGCAGCGTGCTCGAGCGGATCCGCTCGATCCAGCGCCCGGATCGCCCCGACCTGGTCGCGCGGGTCCTGACCCTGTACCTCGAGAAGTCGCCGTCGCAGGTCCAGGCCCTGCTCGACGCCGCCGGCGCGGGCGACGCGACCCGGCTGACCCGCGCGGCGCACGATCTCAAGGGCGGCAGCAGCAACCTCGGGCTGATCCAGCTCGCCGAGATGCTCGCGCGGATCGAGCAGCTCGCGCGCAAGCACCAGCTCGCCGAGCTCGCGCCGCTGATCCAGCAGCTGCCGATCACCCACGCGACCGCGCTCGCCGAGATCGAGCGCGAGCTCGCGGCGCCGCGCGAGGCCGCCCGTGCTTGACCGGCCGCGCACCGGCGCGATGGCGCCGCTCGCCGAGCCGGCCGAGCCGCTGCGCGTGCTGGTCGTCGACGACGACGCCGCGACCCGGCTCCTGGCGTGCGAGGCGCTGCTCGCCAGCGGCTTCGCGTCGCTCGAGGCCGCCGACGGCAAGGAGGCGCTCGATCAGTTCGATCGCCACGCGCCCGACGCGATCCTGCTCGACATCAACATGCCCGAGCTCGACGGCTACGAGGTCTGCCGCCGGATCCGCCGCCGGCCGGGCGGGGTCGCGACGTCGATCCTGGTGATGACCGCGACCGACGACATCGACGCGGTCGAGCACGCGTTCGCCGCCGGCGCGACCGACTTCCTGACCAAGCCGCTCAACCTGCCGCTGCTCGCCCACCGCGTGCGCTACATGCTGCGCGCCGCCGAGGCCACGACCACCGCGCGCGACGCCGCGGCCCGCCTCGTCCGGGTCCAGCGCCTCGCGCGCCTGGTCCACTGGCAGATCGGCCGCGACGGCAGCTTCGCGTGGGCCAGCGATCCGTTCGACGTGTTCTGGCCGGACGCGCCCGACGATCATCCGCGCGGCGAGCCGCTGCTGAGCTTCGTCCACCCCGACGACCGCGGCCGGGTCGCCGCCGTGCTCGCGTCGCGCACCGCGCACGAGCTCGAGTTCCGCCTGCAGCTGCCCGACGGCAGCGAGCGCATCGTCCACCAGGACGCCGAGCTCGACATCACCGATCGCGGCATGGTGCTGATCGGCGCCACGCAGGACCTCACCGAGCTCAAGCTCGCCGAGCAGCAGATCGCCCAGCTCGCGTTCTACGACGACCTGACCGGGATCCCGAACCGCCAGCTGCTCGATCGCGTGCTGCGCCAGGTCGATCCCGCCGCGGCGTGCGCGGCGATCGCGATCGACCTCGGCACCGGCCACCTCGAGCGGCTGACCTCGGCCGACCGCGATCAGCTGATCCGCGCGGCGACCGCCCGGGTGATCGAGCGGGTGCGCGGCGCCGACCTCGACGTCCGGCTCGATCAGGTGCCGCGGCCGATCGAGTCGTTCACCGGCCGCGTCGTGGTCGCGCGGACCGGCGGCGACGAGCTGCTCGTGATCACCGGCGAGACCGCGCCCGGCGCCGCCGCGGCGATCGCCCGGCTGCTCGCCGAGATCCTCGCCCAGCCGTTCCCGATCGCCGGCCACGACCTGGTGCTGCGCCCGCGGTTTGGCGTCGTCGATTACCCCGACCCGGTCACCGACCTGCGCCAGCTCGCCGACCTGGCGCGCGCGGCGATGACCGAGGCCGAGCGCACCAGCCGGCGCAACCTCGTGGTCGTCACCGCCGCCGGCCGCGAGCGCACCGCGCGCCGCGCCGATCTCGCGTACCAGCTCGCGCTCGCGCTCGACGC
>DASWOO010001314.1:0-5194 GCA_036404335.1 Kofleriaceae bacterium | reverse complement strand
CCGACCAGCTCCATCCAGTCGAGCTCGACCTCGCGGGCGCCGGCGTCGAGCACGGCGTCGAGCTGGGCGTCGGTGCGGCACAAGGGCACCACCGTCGCGTCCGCGACGGCGATTCCCTTGGCTCTGGCCTCACGCAGCTCCCGCGCGACGCCCTCGATCACCCCCGGCCCGGCGACCGTCCGCTCGACCCGCGCGACCTGCTCGTCGAGCTGCGCCACCAGCTGGCGCCGCAGCTCCTTGAGCTCGCTGACCGGCACGTGCAGCCCCTCGGCGAGCGCCGACGTATCGAGGCTGCCGAGGTGAAACGCCGTGCCGCCGAAGCTGCCGAGCTTGTCGGAGAGCACGTCGCGCGACAGGCCCGCGCCGCGCGCGGCCGCCGCCAGGGTCTTCGTCGCGAGCTCGGCGCGGGCCTGCCGGCCGTCGCGCCCCGGCGCGGTCGCGGTCACCGCGATCGGCGATCCGGCCGCGCCGCGCACGACCACCGCGACGGGGATCCGGCCGAGCGGGCCCTCGCCGGCCTCGGCGGCCTTGTCCCCGGCGCGCGCGACCCGCGGGTCCGACGAGATCCACACCCGGTCGCCGGCGCCGACCTGCGTCAGGTCCGGCCCGGGGTTGCCGAACGTCAGCCAGTGCCCGGCGTCGGCGTCGGCGGTGACCGCGAAGATCGGCCCGCCTTGCTCGCGCTCGCCCGGCCGTGACCGGTCGAACACCACGCCCATCCCGGCGCGCGGCGCGATCCGGGTGCGCGAATCGGTCGCCGCCGGCAAAGCCGGCGCATTCACCCCTCCGCGCGTCGGGTCGCGCGGATCTTCGGGCATCCCCAGTCCGCCGGTCACCGGCCGCTGCTGCGGATCCGGCACCACCCGCACCGCGCCGCGGTGGACCTCGACGACGCGGCCGAGCGGCACCCCGCGGTGCTGCGGGAACCGGCCTTCGACCAGGGTCTGGTGATCGACGCCGCCGAGGAACCCGGCCGACACTCCGCGGCTGTACGCGATGTGCAGCGCCGGCTCGTCCCCGGGGATCGGCAGCTGCGCGGCCGCCGCCGGCACCGGCGCGCCGCCCGCCGCCGCGATCGCCGCCCGGTACTGCGCCACCGCCGTCGCGACGTACTGCGGCCCCTTGAGCCGGCCCTCGATCTTGAGCGACGCCACGCCGATCTCCGCGAGCGCCGGCACCGCTTCGAGCCCGACCAGATCCTTGGGCGACAGCAGGTAGGCCACGTCGCCGAGGTCGCGATCCGCGCCGTCGACGATCAGATCGTAGGGCAGGCGGCACGCCTGCGCGCACTGGCCGCGGTTGGCCGACCGGCCGCCCCACGCCTCCGACGACAGGCACTGGCCGCTCCACGACACGCACAGCGCGCCGTGGATGAAGACCTCCAGCGGCAGCGTGGTCCCCGCCGCGTACGCCCGGATGTCGTCGACCGACAGCTCGCGCGGCACGACGACCCGGGTCAGCCCCAGGCCGCGCAGGAGCTCCGCCGCGAGCGGGCTCGACGCCGTCATCTGGGTCGACGCGTGGACCTCGAGCGCCGGGCAGATCGCGCGGGCCAGCAGCGCCACCGCCGGATCCTGGACGATGATCGCGTCGACCCCGGCGGCGGCGACCCGCCGGATCAGCTCCTCGACGATCGCCAGCTCGGGCTCGAACACCAGCGTGTTGAGCGTGACGTACGCCTTCACGCCGGCGCGGTGGATCCACGCCACGGTCGCGGCGAGGTTGTCCGACGAGAAGTTCGCGGCGCGCGCCCGGGCGTTGAACCCGTCGTCGAGCCCGAAGTACACCGCGTCGGCGCCGGCGGCGAGCGCGGCGGACATAGAGTCGTGGGCCCCTGCGGGCGCGAGGATCTCGGGCACGAACGGTTAGCTCCGGGCTCCGGAATCTGAGGGGAACGTTTCCGGGCAGCGTTCCATAACACGCCTGGTCCCGGGGCGGTGAAATAACGCGAAGTGCGCAACTTGGACCTGACCCGATCGATCGCGTGAGGATCGGGGGCTTGTCGTGCCAAGGCCCTTGCGTTCCAGATCCCAGGGTCCTTATAACGCCGCCCATGACCTCGATCGTTCAATGGCTTGCGTCGACCTCGGAGGCGGTGGGCCGCCCCCGAAGCGAAGCCCAGCTCGCACTGCCTGACTTCAAGCAGATCACGATGCTCGGCACCACCGGATGGAACATCCTGGCCATCGGCCTGGTGGTGTGCGCCATCGGCCTGCTGTTCGGCCTGGTCAAGTACCAGAAGCTGCGGAACATGCCGGTGCACAAGTCGATGCTCGAGATCAGCGAGCTGATCTACAGCACCTGCAAGACGTACCTGCGGACCCAGGCGAAGTTCATCTTCTATCTCTGGGTGCTGATCGCGATCGTCATCGTCTCGTACTTCCGGTTCCTCGAGGACGTGGAGTGGCCCAAGGTGCTCGCGATCGCCGCGTTCTCGGTGATCGGCATCCTCGGCAGCTCGCTGGTCGCGTTCTTCGGCATCCGGGTCAACAACTTCGCCAACTCGCGCGCCGCGTTCGCGTCGCTGCGCGGCAAGCCGTACGGCGTGTACGCGGTCCCGATCGAGGCCGGCATGTCGATCGGCACCGTGCTGATCTCGATCGAGCTGCTGCTGATGCTCGCGATCATGCTGTTCATGCCGGGCGACTACGCCGGCCCGTGCTTCATCGGCTTCGCGGTCGGCGAGTCGCTCGGCGCCGCGGCGCTCCGCATCGCGGGCGGCATCTTCACCAAGATCGCCGACATCGGCTCCGACCTGATGAAGATCGTCTTCAACATCAAGGAAGACGACGCGCGTAACCCCGGCGTCATCGCCGACTGCACCGGTGACAACGCCGGCGACTCGGTCGGCCCGACCGCCGACGGCTTCGAGACCTACGGCGTCACCGGCGTCGCGCTGATCACCTTCATCCTGGTCGCGTTCCCCAACCTGCACCTCACCGGCTTCCTGCCCAACGGCAGCCCGGTCGACCCCGGCCAGTGGACCCAGACCGTCCTGCTGGTGTGGCTGTTCGCGATGCGCATCGTCATGGTGCTCGCCTCGGTCGGCAGCTACCTGGTGAACGAGATCATCACCAAGGCCAAGTACGGCACCGCCGACAAGATGGACTTCGAGCACCCGCTCACCGTCCTGGTGTGGCTGACCTCGCTGGTCTCGGTCGCCCTGACCTTCGTCACCTCGTACTTCCTGATCGGCAAGGGCGACTCGGCGCTGCCCTACGGCCTGTGGTGGAAGCTGTCGGCGATCATCTCGTGCGGCACGCTGGCCGGCGCGATCATCCCCGAGCTGGTCAAGGTCTTCACCTCGGTCAACTCCGGCCACGTCCGCGAGGTCGTGACGGCCTCGAAGGAAGGCGGCCCGTCGCTCAACATCCTCGCCGGCCTCACCGCCGGTAACTTCTCGGGCTACTGGATGGGCCTGGTGATCACCGCGCTGATGGCGATCGCGTACCTGATCTCGACCACCGGCGGCGTGACCGACCTGCTGTTCTCGCAGAACCTGGCCGCGGGCCCGTCGTTCGCGATGGATAGCTTCGCGTGCGGGGCCGCCTCGGCGGTGTTCGCGTTCGGCCTGGTCGCGTTCGGCTTCCTCGGCATGGGTCCGGTCACGATCGCGGTCGACTCGTACGGCCCGGTGACGGACAACGCGCAGTCGGTCTACGAGCTGTCGCTGATCGAGACGATCCCGGACATCGCCGCCGAGGTCGAGCGCGACTTCAAGTTCGTGCCGAACTTCGAGAAGGGCAAGGCGTTCCTCGAGGAGAACGATGGCGCCGGCAACACGTTCAAGGCGACCGCCAAGCCGGTGCTGATCGGCACCGCCGTGGTCGGCGCGGCGACGATGATCTTCGCGCTCATCATGCTGGTGACCAACGGCCTCAAGCCCGACCTGGTCGGCCACCTGTCGATGATCCACCCGCCGTTCCTGCTCGGCCTGATCGTCGGCGGCGCGGTGATCTACTGGTTCACCGGCGCGTCGACCCAGGCGGTCTCGACCGGTGCGTACCGCGCGGTCGAGTACATCAAGGCCAACATCAAGCTCGACACCAGCCCCAACGCCAAGGCGTCGGTCGAGGACTCGAACAAGGTTGTCGAGATCTGCACGCAGTACGCGCAGAAGGGCATGACCAACATCTTCATGGTCGTGTTCTTCACGACCCTGGCGTTCGCCTGCATCGACTCGTACTTCTTCATTGGCTACCTGATCTCGGTGGCGCTGTTCGGCCTGTACCAGGCGATCTTCATGGCGAACGCCGGCGGCGCCTGGGACAACGCCAAGAAGATCGTCGAGACCGAGCTCCACGCCAAGGGCACCGACCTGCACGCCGCGTGCGTCGTCGGCGACACCGTCGGCGACCCGTTCAAGGACACCTCGTCGGTCGCGCTCAACCCGGTGATCAAGTTCACCACGCTGTTCGGCGTGCTCGCCGTCGGCCTCGCGATCGAGCTGACCGCGAAGGGTTACAGCAACGTCAAGTTCGGCATCGCCGTCGTCGGCATGCTGATCGCGATGTTCTTCGCGCACCGCTCGTTCTACGGCATGCGGATCGGCAACAGCACGGGCGAGAACGCCGCGTCGGCGCCGCCGACCGCGGCGACCCCGCACGCCAAGGACCCCGAGGCGGTCTCCGCGTAACCCGATCGTCGACTGCGTGAAACGGGCGCCTCGTGGAGGCGCCTTTTTCCGTTTCGGGGGGCGTGGTAACAGAGCGCATGGCCGAGACGATTCGCGCGCCCCACGGGTCGCAGCTCACGTGCAAGGGTTGGCAGCAGGAAGCCGCGCTGCGGATGCTGATGAACAACCTCGATCCGGACGTCGCCGAGCGGCCGGAGGATCTGGTCGTCTACGGCGGCACCGGCAAGGCGGCGCGCAGCTGGGAGGACTACCACGCGATCGTCCGCGAGCTTCGCCGGCTGGAGAACGACGAGACCCTGCTGGTCCAGTCGGGCCGGCCGGTCGGCGTGTTCCGCACCCACGAGGAGGCGCCGCGCGTGCTGATCGCGAACTCCAACCTGGTCGGCAAGTGGGCGACCTGGGAGCACTTCCGCGAGCTCGAGAAGAAGGGCCTGATGATGTACGGCCAGATGACGGCCGGGTCGTGGATCTACATCGGCTCGCAGGGCATCGTGCAGGGCACGTTCGAGACCTTCGCGGCCGCGGGCAAGACCCACTGGAACAGCGATCTCGGCGGCA
>DASWOO010001313.1:0-4193 GCA_036404335.1 Kofleriaceae bacterium | reverse complement strand
ACGGCAAGACCCTGGCCCAGGACCAGGCCTCCTCGGTCATCTACGGCATGCCCCGCGCCGCCCTCGACCTCGGCGCGATCGACGAGGTCGCCGCGCTCGCCGACATCGCCGACTGGCTGCGGTTTTCGTGATGCGGGCCTGACCGCTAGATTCGCGACGGCCAGGCGGCGCCGACCTCGGCGAACCGGGCGCGGAGCGCGACGACCTGCGTGATCGGCAGGGCGCCGCGGGCGACGAGGTCGAGGTTGGCGCGCAGGTGGGCGATCGAGCGGGTGCCGGCGATGGCGGACGAGATGCCGGGCGTGTGCGCGGCGAAGCGCATGGCGAGCTCGGCGGCGGGCAGCGGCGGGGCGTCGGCGATGACGCGCTCGGGGGCCAGGGCCTGCCAGCGCTCCCAGTAGGGCTCGGCCTCGTGGCCGGCCGGGCGCTCGGCGAACCGCCAGGGCGCGTTGGCGAGCGGGCGCTTGGCGATGACCCCGAGCCCGGCGGCGTGGGCGCGCAGCAGCACGGCCGCGGCGCGCTGATCGCACAGGTTCCACGACAGCTGCAGCGAGTCGAACTGGCCGCTGGCGGCGGCCCAGGCCAGCGCCTCGTTGTCGCCCGAGTACGCCGCGCAGCGCAGCTTGCCGGCTTCGCGCGCCGCGATCAGCGCCGCGGTCACCTCGCCGCGCTGCAGGACGTCGACGGGGCACGAGTGCAGGTGGACGATGTCGATCCGGTCGGTCTGGAGCAGCCCGAGCGCGCGCTCGATGCCGCGCCGGATGCACTCGGCCGTCCAGTCGGGGACGCCGTCGATGCCGTAGCCGATCTTGGTCGACAGCACGACCCGGTCGCGCACCGGCGCCAGGTACGCGCCGATCCGCTGCTCGGAGAGCCCGTAGCTGCGCGCGGTGTCGATCAGCGTCACGCCGAGCTCGACCGCGGTGCGCAGCAGGCGCTCGGCCTCGCGCTCGTCGAGCTGCGGATCGCCGATCTCGCCGGCGCCGAGGCCGAGCGGCGAGACCAGGAGGCCGGTGTCGCCAAAGGCGCGAGGGAGCAAGCTCATCGGTTCACGCACCTCTGCCTGGATCATGGTTCCACCTTCGCGCCGGCATGGATCGCCACCGCGGTCATCGCGCCGGCGGTGATCGCGGCGTTGCCCGCCGCGTCGACGGTGATCGTCGGCCCCGCGCACGCGCCGTTCGCGAAGTCGCCGGCGATCACGTCGCAGTACGTGCCGGCGGCAAGGCCGGTCTGGAACGTCCGGGTCAGCGCCTGGGCCTCGCCGTTGATCACGACGAAGCCCAAGCTGCCGCGACCGAACGCGATCTGATCTTTACCGTTGTCCCACCAGCCGGTCACGTCCCACGCCGCCCCGGTCGCGTTGCGGAACCCGACCATGTTGCCGATCGCGCGATACCGGTGCTCGCACACCCAGCCGCCGACCGCGGTCGCGCCGCACGCTGGCGCGCCACCGTCGGCCACGCCGGCCCAGGGCCCGCGGGTCGCGCCGGTCGTCGGATCGGCCGGCGGGCCGTAGCTCGTGTCGAACGTGGTCTGGGTGTTGAACGCGTAGCTCGACATAAGCACCGGGTAGCCGTACGGCCACGCCAGCAGGAACACGTTGGCCAGGTCGTAGCGCGCGCCGTCGTGATAGGTCAGGTACGACCCGCCGCCGGCGTGGCCGCGCTGCTTGTCGTGGTTGTCGGTGAACGGCACGGCCTTGTGGCTCGGCATCAGCCCCGAGCCGACGCCGAGCGCCTTGAGCCCGGCGAGCGTGCCGCCCCCGAACGCCGCCGCGAGCTGCGCGCCGTAGCCGAACTCGGTGATCGTGACCGCGCCGCCCGAGATCCCGAAGTACTGGCTCGGCTGCACCGCCTCGCCGGCCGCGCCGATGACCTCGAGGAACCACAGCGGCGGCGCCGGCAGCCGCGCGCCGACCGCGTCGGTGATCGCCAGCAGATCGCTCGCGCTGATGTGCTTGGCCGCGTCGACCCGGAAGCCCTCGACGCCGATCGTCGCCAGGTCGACCAGGTAGTCGGCGATCTTGCCGCGCACGTAGCTCGCGCCGGTGTCGAGGTCCTGCAGCCCGACGAGCCGGCAGGTCTGGACGTTGTGCGCGTCGTGGTAATCGTCGACGTCGCACGGCGCGTGGAAGTCCTTCACCTCGTAGGGCACGCCCGGGTAGTGCTCCTCACTCCACGGGTGCGCGCCGCTGCTCGAGGTCTGGCCGGCGCCGCCGGTCATGTGGTTGATCACCACGTCGGCGTAGATCGCGACGCCGACCGTGCGGCACCGCGCGACCATGTCGATGAATTCGGCGCGCGTCCCGCTCCGGCTGCGATCGAGGCTGTAGCTCACCGGCTGATAGCGCATCCACCACGGGAAGGGCGCGCCGTCGCCGGTGGCGATCCACGCGTGCTCGTTCGGCGGCGAGATCTGGACCGCCGCGAAGCCCTTGGGCCCGAGGTAGCTCTCGCACTCGCGCGCGATGTCGGTCCACGTCCACTCGAACAGCTGGACGAACGCGGTGCGCTGGTTCGCCGAGGTCGCCTGGCCCGGCTCGTCGACGACCGCCGCGTCGGGCATCGCCACGTGGTGGGAGCACGCGGCGAGGGCCAGGCCTGCTATCACAGCTCGAAACATCGCGAGTCTCGCCGTTGTATCACGCAGTCGTCGTCCCGCTGGCGTTGTAAAAATCAACCCGGCGCCGCCGATCACCAGTTGCAAAACGCGACGAGCCTCGGTACCGGATGTCATGCACCTCCGGAACCGTGGATTGCTGTTCTTCCCCTCGCTGGTGCTCGCCACCGCGTGCGGAGGCGCGCAGTCGTCGTCGTCGTCGCCGTCGTCGTCGCCCGCCGATGTCCCCGCCCCCGCCGCCGCGCCGATCACGCGCCCGGGCAGCTTCGCCGATAACCCGATCATCTACTTCGTGGTCACCGACCGGTTCGCCAACGGCGATCCGAAGAACGATCACAGCTACGGCCGCCAGCGCGAGGCGACGCCCGCCGCCGACATCGGCACGTTCCACGGCGGCGACCTCAAGGGCTTGACGCAGAAGGTCAACGAGGGCTGGTTCGACAAGCTCGGCGTCAACGCCCTGTGGATCACCGCGCCGTACGAGCAGATCCACGGCTGGGTGGTCGGCGGCGACAAGCAGTTCAAGCACTACGCCTATCACGGCTACTACGCGCTCGATTACACCCGCGTCGATCAGAACATGGGCACGGCCGAGGACCTGCGCGCGCTGGTCTCGGCCGCGCACGCCCGGGGGATCCGCGTCCTGTTCGACGTGGTCATGAACCACCCCGGCTACCTCGACCTGGTCACCGCCAAGGAGCTCGGCGTCCAGGTGCTGTGGCCCGGCGCCGAGAAGGCGACGCCCGCCGATTACCACCAGTACATCGACTACAACAACTTCCACTTCGCCGACTGGTGGGGCCGCGCCTGGGTCCGCGCCGGCCTGCCCGGCTACATCGACGGCGGCCGCGACGACCAGACGATGCAGCTCAATTACCTGCCCGACTTCCGCACCGACAGCAAGGACGCGGTCACCTTGCCGAAGTTCCTCAAGACCAAGCCGGGGACCGGCGCGGTCGACCTGCCGAACACGACCGTGCGCGGTTACCTGATCACGTGGCTGACCGACTGGGTCCGCGAGTACGGCATCGACGGGTTCCGCTGCGACACGGTCAAGCACGTCGAGCCCGAGGCCTGGCACGAGCTCAAGGCCGCGTCGGTCAAGGCGCTCGCCGAGTGGAAGGCCAAGCACCCCAAGGACAAGATCGACGACGCGGCGTTCTGGATGGTCGGCGAGTTCTGGGGCCACGGCCCCGAGCGCGGCCCGCTGCACGGCGCCGGGTTCGACGCGATGATCAACTTCCAGTTCCAGAAGCAGGTCGCGCCCGCGGTCGCCGGCAAGCTCGCCGATCTCGACGAGACCTATGCCCAGTACGCCAAGGTCCAGCACGGCCACCCGGCGCAGATGCTGAGCTACATCTCGTCGCACGACACCGAGCTGTTCGACCGCAAGCGGATCGCCAACGGCGGCTCGGCGCTGCTGCTCGCGCCCGGCGCGGTGCAGATCTTCTACGGCGACGAGACCGCGCGGCCGGTCGGCCCGAGCGCGACCACCGACCCGCAGCAGGGCACGCGGTCCGACATGAACTGGGACCACCCCGACGAGGCCGTGCTCGCCCACTGGCGCAAGC
>DASWOO010001312.1:0-2394 GCA_036404335.1 Kofleriaceae bacterium | reverse complement strand
ATTTTCTCGCCGCCGCGCACGATCATGTCCTTGATCCGGCCCACGATGTTGACGTAGCCCTCGGCGTCCATCGTCGCGAGGTCGCCGGTGTGCATCCAGCCGCCGACGTCGATCGCGGCCCGGGTCGAGGCCTCGTCGTTCCAGTAGCCGATCATCACGCTGTAGCCGCGGGTGCACAGCTCGCCCGAGGCGCCGCGCGGCACGACCTGGCCGGTCGCCGGATCGACGATCTTGATCTCGATGTGGGGGTGGGCGCGGCCGACGGTGGCGACGCGCTTGTCGAGCGGGTCGTCGGTAGCGCTCTGGGTCGACACCGGCGAGGTCTCGGTCATGCCGTAGCAGATCGAGACCTCGCGCATGCCGAGCCTGGCCTGCACGGCGCGCATCACCTCGATCGGGCACGACGCGCCGGCCATCACGCCGGTGCGCAGCGACGACAGGTCGTGCGCCGCGAAGCTCGGATGATCGAGCTCGGCGATGAACATCATCGGCACGCCGTACAGCGACGTGCAGCGCTCGGCGGCGACGGCCTCGAGCACGAGCAGCGGATCGAACGCCTCGCCGGGCACGACCACGCACGCGCCGGTGGTCAGGCAGGCCAGGTTGCCGATCACCATGCCGAAGCAGTGATAGAACGGCACCGGCACGCACACCCGATCACGCTCCGTGTACTGCAGGATCTGGGCGATGAAGTAGCCATTGTTGAGCACGTTGTGGTGCGACAGCGTCGCGCCCTTGGGGAACCCGGTCGTGCCCGAGGTGTACTGGATGTTGATCGGGTCATCGAACTGCAAGCCGGCCTCGCGCGCGGCGAGCTGGTCCGGCGAGACCGCGGCCGCGCCAGCGAGGAAGCTCGCCCAGTCGTCCTCGAACACGAGGGTCTGGCGCAGGCTCGGACACGTGCCGCGGACCTCGGCCAGCATCGCGACGTAGTCGTTGTGGCGAAACCCGCGCGCCATCGCCAGCACGCTGATCCCGGCCTGGCCGAGGACGTACGCCAGCTCGCTCGCCTTGTAGGCGGGATTGATATTGACCAGGATCGCGCCGATCCGCGCCGTGGCGTACTGCATCACGACCCACTCGAACCGGTTGGGCGACCACACGCCGACCCGGTCGCCCCGCGCGACGTCGATCGCCAGGAGGCCGCGCGCGGCCTCGTCGACCGCGTCCCACAGCTGGCGGTACGTGGCGCGGTAGCCCTGCGACCGGACGATCAGCGCGTCGCGCTCGCCGAACTGGCCGGCGGTGCGGCGCAGCGCCTCGCCGATCGTCTCGCCGAGCAGAGCGACCTGGCTGGTGCCGTGGGCATACGAGGCGGCGGCGCGCATGCTGCGAGAATACCCGGCTTCGCGGCGACTCTATAGCAGGGAAAACCGGTCGACTTCGTAGGCCGTGAACGGCGACGTCAACATGCGGCGGTCGCAGGCGATCCTGCGGCTGCCGGTCGACAGCATGACCGCGACCCTGACCTTGCACGACGGCGAGCGCAGCGACGTGCTGCTGTTCATCCCGCCCGGCGAGGCGATCGCCGCGCTGGTCTCGCCCGGCGACCCGTTCGTGCCGATGATCAAGAGCGCGCGGTTCTGCCTGGTCGCGCGCGAGGCGATCGCCGCGCTGGGCGTGACCAGCACGCCCGAGGTCGCCGACGAGACCACCCTGCCGCTCGAGCGCCAGCGCGCCCGGATCCGGCTGCGCAGCGGCACCGAGCTCGAGGGCGAGCTGCGGTGGACCGCGCCCGAGGGCGAGCGCCGCACCGCCGACTACGTCAACGATGATCAGGCCTACGTCGTGCTCCACGCCGGCGACACCAGCTACTACGTGCGCAAGGCCGCGATCGCGACCGTCGAGGAGCTATGACCTCGATCGCCGCGCTGCTCCGGTTCGCGGTCCAGCAGGGCGCGTCGGACCTGCACCTCTCGGCGGGCGAGCCGCCGATGATGCGCGTCCACGGCGACATGTTCCGCGTCGACCTGCCGGCGCTGACCGCCGAGGACACGCACCGCCTGGTGTTCGACGTGATGACCGACGCCCAGCGCAAGGCGTTCCAGGACAAGCTCGAGTGCGACTTCGCGTTCCCGCTCGACGACAAGCTCCGGTTTCGCGTCAACGTGTTCGTCCAGAACCGCGGCGAGGCGGCGGTGTTCCGCACGATCCCGTCGAAGATCCCGCGGTTCGACGACCTCGGCCTGCCCGCCGTGGTCCACCAGCTGTGCGACGAGGAGAAGGGCCTCGTCCTGGTCACCGGCCCGACCGGCAGCGGCAAGTCGACGACCCTGGCCGCGATGATCGACTACTTGAACGAGACCATGGCCGGGCACATCCTGACCCTCGAGGATCCGATCGAGTTCGTCCACGCGCCCAAGCGGTCGATGGTCAACCAGCGCGAGATCGGCA
>DASWOO010001311.1:0-1625 GCA_036404335.1 Kofleriaceae bacterium | reverse complement strand
ATCACCTCAGCGTGTTCGGCCGCGACGACCGCGGCACCTCGGGGCTACTCATGGCGATCCTGTCGATCACCGACGCCACGTTCACCGGGTTCGCCGGCCGGCTCGGCGAACGCTACCACGCGCACGGCAAGGTCTGCGCCGTCGCGCTTGGCTTGCTCGCGCTCGGCCTCGCGGTGATCGGCGCGACCGGCAACGAGCTGGGTGTCGCGATCGGCATCGCGATCGTCGGGCTCGGCGTCGCCGGGCTCGGCACGTCGGTGCTGGTGCTGCTCGGCGCGATCACGCCGGCCGATCGCCGCGGCACCGCCGCCGGCATGCTCCAGCTGTGCGGCGACATCGGCGCGATGCTCGGCCCGCTGGTCGGCACGGCGGTGTTCGCGCAGTCGACCGCGCTGCCGTACCTGGGCACGGCGGGGCTGATGCTGGCGTTCGTGCCGGTGGCGGTCTGGCTGTCGCGCCAGACCGATGGCGTCAGCCCGCGGCGCTGACCGCGTCGCGCAGCCGGCTCGACGGCGAGATCGCGAACACCGTGGTCGCCAGCTGGCCGGCCATGCGGATCAGCGCGTCGTGCTTGGCCGGCTGCCGGCTGCGCAGCGCGTCGTTGAAGCTGCCGCACAGCCCGTGGAACAGCGTGCTGGCCAGCAGATCGGGCTGCTCGCAGGACAGCTCGCCGTCGTTGACGCCCTGCTGCGCGGCCTGGCTGATCAGCTCGATCAGCCGCCGGTTGGCCGACGACTTGATCGTGTCGGTCCCCGCGGTGCCGTACAGGTTGCGGTGCAGGCCGGAGCGCGCCAGCGTGTACTGCACCAGCGACTCGTAGATCTTCACCAGCCGGTCGCCGATCGACATCGCCTCGTCGGCGAGGATCTGCTCGCCGATCCGGATGAACTCGTCGATGTGGCGGCGCCAGACCGCGGCCGCGGCCTCGTCCTTCGATTCGAAGTAGAGGTAGAACGTCCCCTTCGAGACGCTGGCCAGCTCGGTGATGTCCTCGACCTTGGCGTCGGCGACGCCGTCGCGCGAGAAGATCGTCGCCGCGGCGTCGAGCAGATCGGCGCGCCGCTCCTCCTGCGGCTTGGCCGAGCGTTTACGTTTACCGTCCGGTATCGACATCATAGGTGCTCCCCGATCGCCCATCTTAGACAGGCTCGGGGATCGCTGACAAGCGCGCGCTTCGGCGAACGCAGGATGCGACTTGTCAGTGGGCGTGGGCTCGGCGCAGAGTGAACCCATGTCGCGGTCGATCACGATGGGCGTGGCGCTCGCCGCCGGCGCCGCGCTCGCGTTTGGCGCGGTCACGCCGGTGATCGCCGGGGCCGGCCGCGGCCTGGGCCCGGTGACCATCGCCGCCCTGCTCTACGCCGGCGCGGCGGCCGCGGCGCTGGCGATGCAGCTCGGCCGGCGCGACGGCGGCGGGCTACGCCGGGGCGATCTGCCTCGGATCGCCGGGGTCGCGGTCGCCGGCGCGGCGATCGCCCCGGTGTGCCTGGCGTGGGGCCTGGCCCGCACCGGGGCGACGATCGGCTCGCTGGTGCTGAACCTCGAGGCGGTGCTGACCGTGGTGCTGGCGTGGCTGGTCTATCGCGAGCCGATCGGCCGGCGGGTCGGCGTGGCCGTGGCGGTGA
>DASWOO010001310.1:0-7197 GCA_036404335.1 Kofleriaceae bacterium | reverse complement strand
GCGCGCGCGGCGCGGGGCCGGCGCGTCGGCCCGGGTCGGCGGCTCACCGGCGTCGTCCTCCGGTGGCGGCGCCGCGGGCACGAACTCGCGCAGGGTGCGGCTCGGCGGCGCCGGCGGACGGATGCCCGCGGCGGCCTGGTTACCGGCCTGGGTGCCAATCGGCGGCACCGAGGTCGGGGTCTTGACCCGCGGGTACAGATCGGCGAGCGCCGGCGGGCGGCCCAGCGGCGGCCGGACACCGCCCGGTGGCGTCGGCGGGATCCCTGGCGCGATCACCGTGACCGGCTCGTCGGTCTCCGGCTCGGCCGCGACGCGCGCCGGGGGCGGCGGCGGCGGCGCGGTCCGCCCGGGCGGCGGGAACGCGCCGCTGTCCTCGAGCCCGCGCGGGCTGGCGAACGCGTGGCGGTCGTCGGCGTGCTCGCCGAAGTCGTCGTCGTCGAACGCGTTGGGATCGAAGTTGGCCGGCGCCTGAAACGGCTGCGGCTCGGGCGCCTCGAACACCGGCGCGCCGAACGCGTGCTGATCGTCGAACGCCTCGTCGGGCTCCTCGGCGGCGTCCTGGGTCCCTCGGGCCCCGGCGTGATGCGGCTCGTCGAACCGCAGATCGTCGAGCGCCTCATCGAGCGTGGCCCGCGGCCGCGCCTCGGGCGCGACGTCGGGGTGCGCGATGTCGGGGATCGCGGCGTACGGCGCGCGCGGCGTCGGCCGGTTCGGGCGCGACGGCCGCTCGGCGGCCGGCTCGTCATGGTCGACGCGCCCGCCCACCGCCGCCGCGACGTCGGAGAAGTCGTCCTCGGCCGGCGGGCTGCTCGGCGCGCGCGGCGGCGCCAGATCGTCCTCGAGATCGAGCTGGACCACCGTCGGCCGCTCCGGCGGGCCGGCGGGCGGCCGGCGCACCGCGGAGTCGCCGCGGCGCAGCACGTGCGCGGTGCGGCGGCTGGTCGAGTAGACCTCGGCGCCCGGCGCGTCGGGCGCGGCGGCGACGCCGGCGGTCGCCGGCTTGTCGTCGCTGACCTCGATGTCGGCGTAGTCGTCTTCCTCCTCGGCGATCGGCGGCGGCGTGGTCGGCGCCGACGACCGCGACGACACCACCCGCGGCTCGAGCTCGGCGAAGTCGGCGATCCGGGTCTGCTCGAGGAACATCGGGTCGCTGTCGCCCGGGTTGCGATCGGCGATCGCGCTGGGCAGCGGCGGCGCGGGCGGCGCGGTCAGCGGGGTGCGGCGGACGATCGCCGGGGTGCGGCGCGGCTCGGGCGGCGGCGGCGCGGCTGGCTCGTCGTTGAACAGGTGATCGTCGAGCGACGGCATCGCCGGGCGCGACGCCGAGGTGAACACCCCGTCGTCGTCGTTGTCGGGCTCGTCGTCGTCGGGCTCCGCGGCCGGGCGGCCGCCGCCCAGGCCCGAGAAGTCGGTCTCGAGGGGATCGTCGTCGCCGTCGAGGTGGCCGATCCGGGTCAGGTCGGCCGCGGGGTTGGCCGCGCCACCTTCGTGCTCGTGCTCGTGCTCGTCCTCGTCCAGCGCACGGTCGAGCGTCGACGGATCGTCGGGCGAGCGCCGCGCGAGGGGCGGCTCGGCGAGCTCGCTGCCGACGGTCTCGAGCCGCGTCGACGGCCGCGCCTCGGCGGGCACGTCGAGCATCTCGGTCGGATCGGGCTCGCCGGCTTCGTCGCCGGCCGGCGGCGGCGGCGCGCCCATGTGCAGCGCGTCGAAGGTCTCGTCCCAGGTGTCGAGCTCGGACAGATCATCGTCGCAGAGGAACGGCTTGACGGCGCCGGTCTTGGGCTTGGGACCGGGCGGGCCCTTGGGGGTGCTCATCGCGTGCGTTTCAGGCCGACGCCGAGCCGATCGCGCAGCGCCAGGTGATCCTCGGACACCGACCACGCGGTCAGATCGAGCGCGCTCTTGCTGTCGACCAGCGTCCGGCCGCCGCGGCCGACGTCGAGCTGCGCGTGGGCCACGGCGAGATCGCCGCACCACAACAGGCCCGCGCGGTCGCCGAGCGCGATCACGCGCTGGCGGAACGCCTCGAGGTTGCCGAGCTCGCCGTACTTGGTCTGCACGATCTGCTGCACGGTCGCCTTTGCCTTGCGGCTCATCTCTTTCTTGAGCAGCCGAGCGCGCTCGGTGATGCTGGCTTCCTCGCCGTCGATCTCGTTGGCCAGCGCCGCCGGCAGCTGCAGATCGATCGCGCGCAGCGACGCGGCGATCGTCCAGCCCAGTTCGCCCTCGCGCAGCGTGCTCACGCCGGCCGCGCCCTCGGCGAGCATCGCCACGGTGCGGCCGAGCAGCCAGCGCTGGGTCGGCTGGCTCGCCGCCGCGATGTCGGCGCCGAGGCACAGGATCGGGGTCTCGCCGGCGAGCGCGTGCGCGGTCGCGGTCCGCCCGGCGCTGATGTACAGCTCGACGTCCTCGACGCCGAAGCACGCCAGCGCGGTCGCCAGCGGCTCGTACTTGTCGCCGAGCTTCTTGATCGCGAGCCGGTCGCCGCGCGCGAACCCGAGCTTGCCGGGATCGACGCCGGTCGCGACCTGCACCGCGGGGCTGATCGCGCGCCACAGGTCGCTGATCGGCCCGAGCGCGCCGCCGCGCAGCACGCCGCGCGCGACGTCGTCGAGCTTGACCCTGGCCGGCGGCGACAGCGTCGCCCGGCCCTGGCTCAGCACCTGTCGCTGATCCGCCGACGGCGTGCCCAGGGCCTCGACGCCGACCAGCGCGAGCCAGCGGGCGTCGACATCGCTCTGCCAGCCGGTGACCTGGGCGAGCCGCTCGTACAGCGAGGCGTTGCGCGGGCTCTGGACGAGCGACTGGCGCAAGGTCGCCGCGGTCCCGGCCAGCACCTGCTGGCGGACGGCGGGTTCGAGCAGGTCGGACAGCTCGCGGACCACGTCGAGGTTCAGCGGGTCGAGCGAGCGCGCGCGGTCGAGCGCGAGCCGCGCGCCGGTGCGATCGCCGAGCCGGTCGCGCAGCATCTGGCCGAGCCGCAACTCGTCGCGCGCCTTGTCCTGCGGCGTGCCGCGCAGCCGGGCGAGCGCCCGCAGCTCGCGGGTGGCGCGCTCCCAGTCGCTGGCGCGCAGGCACAGCCCGAGCAGCCGCTCGCGCAGCTGGACGTCGTCGGGCGAGGCCTCGACGACGCGCTCGAGGTTCTCGATCGCGCCGGCGACGTCGTTGACGTTCTCGGCGAGCACCTGGGACAGCTGCAGCTCGATCTCGGCCCGGCGCTGCGGCCGGGTCTCCGCGCCGAGGAACCGCCGCCACAGCGCGACGGCGTGCTCGACGTCGCCGGCCTGCATCGCCAGATCGGCGCGGAACCGCAGCGCCTCGACGTTGCTCGCCGAGCGGTCGAGCAGCGCGTCGAGGTCGGCCATCGCCGCCGCCTGATCGCCCAGGCCGTGCAGCACGGTCGCGCGCTCGAGCAGCAGCGGCACCATCTGCTTGTCCGGCTCGCCGAGCTGGTTGGGCGCCTCGGCGCCGTCGGTCTCGAGCCACGCGAGGCGGTTGGTCAGGAGCGCGACCACGGCGTTGACGTCGGCGCGCTCGCGCAGGATCTCGAGGACGCGGCCGAGCTCGGGCGCGCCGGGCTCGACCTGCAGCAGCCGCTTGTAGGTCGCGATCGCCGGATCGGGCGAGCGTTGATCGTAGACCCGGGCCGCGTCGCGCAGCAGCGCGAGCTTGGCGTCCGGATCTCCGGTGATCCGCGCGAGCTGGTAGCTGGCGTCGGCCCACGCCGGCTCGTCGCCGGCGCGCCGGGCCAGGCGGCGCAGCGCCTCGAGCGCGCGCAGATCGTTGGGCTGCGCCGTCAGGACGGCGGTGACCACCGCGCCGGCCTCGCGCAGCCGGCCGGCGAGCTCGAGCGCCTCGGCGCGGTCGAGCTCCCACGACGCGCGCGACGCCGGATCGTCGGCGAGCGCGGCGCGCAGCTCGAGGACCTCGGCGCGGGCGAGCAGCGCGTCGATCACGCTGGCGGTGTCGCCGCCGGCCTCGACGTGCGGCGTGGTGCCGGTCTCGGCGAGCACGAGCAGCGCGCTCGTGTCGTCGGGCGCCGCCGCGCGGGCGGAGGCGACGCGCTGGTTGGCCAGGTCGAGATCGCCGGTCGCGGCCGACATCGCCGCGGCGCGCAGGTGGAGCGCGGCGGCGGCCTCGGGCATCTGCACCGAGTTCGCCAGGCCGTCGTACGCGGCCGACAGCGCCGGCGGATCGAGCCGGCGGGCGGCGACCAGCGCCGCGCCGAGCAAGGCGCCGCGGCGGTGGGGCTCGAGCGTGGTCGCGGCGGCGAACGACTGCTGCGCGCGATCGAAGTCCTCGAGCACCAGCGCGTACATCCAGCCGCTGTCCTCGGCGAGCGCTGCGCCGAGCCGGGGCTCGGTCGTCCGGCCGGCGAGCGACGCCGTGGCCTCGACCCGCATCACGGTGTCGGCGCGCGCGGCGGCGAGGTCGGCGAGCGCGAGCGTGGCGCTGGTCGAGGCGACCGAGGGCTCCTCGCGCAGCGCCAGGGCGCGGAACACGTCGGCGGCGTCGTCGAGCTGCCCGCCGCGCTCGAGCGCGCGGCCGAGCAGCCACTGGGCCTCGGGGCCCGGATCGGCCTCGGCGATCTGCCGGCGGATCGTCACCTCGCCCAGTCGGTCGCCGATCGCGGCGCGGCACCGGGCGGCGCCCTCGAGCGCGGTGCGATCGTCGGGCAGCCGGATCAGCCACTCGTCGTAGACCTGGGCCGCGCTCGCGGTGTCGCCGAGGCGGACCTCGAGCACCCAGGCGGCCTCGCGCAGCGCGCGGCGGGCGGCGGCGCCGTCGGGCAGCGTCCGGGCCTCGGCGCGGCGCTCGGCGACCAGCTCGGCCCACTTCTCCTGCGCGCGCAGCAGGTCGATCAGCGACTCGCGCGCGAACGTGTCCTCGGGCCACAGCGCGAGCACCTTGCGGTACAGCTCGGTGGCCTGCTCGACGGCGCCGCCGCGCTCGCGCAGCCGGGCCGCGGCGTGGAGCGCGGTGCCGCGCCGCGTGGCGTCGACCTCGAGCTCGGCGAGCTCGGTCAGGAGCTGCGCGCGCTCGTCGTCCTTGCCGAGCTGGGCCAGCGTGCCCTCGAGCCGCCAGCGCAGCGCGAGCTCGGCCGGCGCGAGCGCGACCAGCTCGCCTTCGAGCGCGAGCACCGCGTCGAGGTCGCCGTGGCTGCGCGCCAGGCGGATCGCGCGCTCGATCAGCGCGCGCTGGGCCTCGCCGGTGGCCGCGGCGGCCTGCGCCCGCAGCCGGGCGAGCGCCTCGCCGACGTTGCCGGTCGTGTCGTCGAGCTCGGTCAGCGCCTCGAGCGCGATCGGGTAGTCAGGGACGGCCTCGAGCGCCTTGCCGAGCGCGGCGCGCGCCTCGTCCATCGCGTCGGCGCCGCCGACCTCGTGGGCGAGCAGCTCCGCGGCCTGGACGTAGAGCGCCGCCGCCGCGCCGGGATCGGGCAGCGGCTGCTGGCCGGGTCCGAGCCAGGTGCCGAGCAGCGCGGCGTGCGCGGCGGACAGGTAGGTCCGGGCGAGGTCGTGCGGATCGTTGCGGCCGAGCGCGTCGCGCTCCGAGGCCGAGGTCAGGACCAGGAAGCCGGGCGCGCTGGCCTCGAGCGACGCGAGCAGCGCCCGCGCCTGATCGCGCTGGCCGCCGCGCAGCAGCGCATCGGCGCGGCGGATCGACAGCACCATCGCGCGGCCGGGGTCGCCCTCGACGGCTTGCCAGCTCTGGACCAGCTCGGCGAGGTCGTCGTAGCGGCCGAGCTCCTCGGCCAGCTCGGTCAGATCCGACAGCACGAGCGGCTCGCCGGGCGACATCGCGATCGCCTGCTGCAGCACGTCCCACGCCTGCTCGGGCGCGTCGGTCCGCGCCAGCTGGGCCTGGCGGCGGCGCAGCGCGACCAGCTCGCGGCGGATCAGCTGGGCGCGCTCGGGGCGATCGGCGGCCGGGTCGTCGCCGGGTGGGCCAAACGCGGCGATCAGCTGGCTGGCCAGCGCCTCGATCGCGGCGGTGATGTCGTCGGGCGTGCCGTGGAGCTCGGCGGCGCGCAGCCGCTCGCGGGCGATGCGCTCCGCGGCGGTCCCGCCGTGCGACAGGCCGGCGGCCTGGTCGAACGCGGCCTGGGCGCGCGGGTACTCGGTCGCGGCCGCGCCGCGCGCGACCTCGAGCCAGTAGGCGATCTTGCGCGCGGGGTGCTCGGCGGCCTCGGCCAGCCGCTCCCACACGTCGAGCAGCGCCGGGACGTCGTCGGCGCGGGCCAGCAGGCGCTCGAGCTCGAGCAGCGCGGTCTGGTGCTGCGGCGCGATCTGGATCGCCTCTTCGAGGGCGCTCCGGGCCTCGCCCGGATCGTTCATCTGGCCGCTGGCGATCCGCGCGCGCTCGAGCAGCAGGTCGGCGCGCTCGTAGTCGTCGCGGGCGTAGGCGACCTCGGCGGAGATCAGCTTGACCAGGTTGGGCCACAGCCCGCGCCGGTAGAAGATCCGGCGGATCGCCCACAGGTTGGCGCGCAGGCCCGGGTCGAGGGTCAGCGCGCGGCCGAACGCCTTGACCGCCCTCGCCTCGTCGGCGAGCCGGCGCTCGTACAGCTCGCCGAGCTCGTAGGCCAGCATCGCGGCGGTCGCGCCATCGGTCGTGGCGTCGAGCTCGCGCGCCATGGTCTCGGCGCGCTTCTCGCCGCCGGCGTCGCCCAGCTCGTCGAGCGCGCGGTCGAGCACCGTCGGCGACTCGAGGTGGGCCTCGAGCGGCTGGTCCACCACGATGTGGGCGATGCCGGTCGAGACCTCGACGCCACCGGACGCGAGCACGGCGGAGTCGCCGGCGTCGATCAGGTGGTCGCCCGGGTCGGTGCTGGCGGCCAGCGAGCCCGAGAACGAGCTCATCAGCGGCGGCGGCAGGGTCGACGACTGGCGGCGCGGCGGCGGGGACGGCGGCGCGTGCGGAGGGGGCGGCAGGCTGATCGGCGGGGCGATCACGACGTCATCGCCGTCGGGATCGACGATCTCGCCGTCGGACAGCTCGATCACGCCGGTCGGCTCGGGTGCGGTCTGCACCGGGGCGGCGGCCTCGGCCGGCTCGGGCGCCGCCGGGGCGGGCTCGAACCGGACCGGCGCGTCATGCGCCGGGGCGTCGCGGTGCGGGGCGTCGTGGTGCGCGGTGTCGTGGTGCGCGGTGTCGTGGTGCGCGGTGTCGTGGTGCGCGGCGTCGTGGTGCGGCTCC
>DASWOO010001309.1:0-6358 GCA_036404335.1 Kofleriaceae bacterium | reverse complement strand
GAGCGAGATCGACAGGTCCGACGCCGAGGGCGCCGAGCCCGCCGTCACGTGCAGGCGCATGGTGGCCGGCTTGGACGTGCTGCCGGCGAACGTGACCGTGAACGTGAACGCGTCGTCGCCGACGAAGGCTGCGTTCGGGGTGTAGGTCCGGAGCTGGCCGGTGCCGCTCAGCGCGCCGTGGGTCGGCGACGTGACGACCTTGAACGTGAACAGGTCCGGCAGCGAGTTGCCACCGACGCCGTAGTGCGCCGGCAGCGTGAGATCCTTGCGGCCGTGAAACGTGACGTCGAGGTCATCGGCGTGGGGCTGGAGGTCATCGTCCGAGCGTTGGACGTGCACCCACAGCTCCTCGTGATCGGTTCGCCCGCCGTCGCCGAGGTCGTACGTGACCTCGAACGAGCCGACGTAGCCCGGCATCGGCACGACATGCAGCGTCCCGCCATCGACCGTCACCTGGTGCGGCGAGGCCACGGCGTTGGAGATCTGCAGATCGCCGCCTTCGAAGATCACGGCATCGACCGGCGTGTCCTGCGGCGTGAACACGTCGTAGGCCAGCGGCACGAGCGGGCCAGCGGAGAACTCATTGTCGGTGTCGGTGCACGCGCTACTCGCGCTGACCATCGCCACCAGCACAGCTATCTTCATCACCCGCTGCATCGCGCTCACGCCCAGCATATTTTGGGCCCACGCTAAAGACCCCGACCGCCGCGGTCAAGCGAGGCGACGCGCAACCGCGGCTGCCGACGGAGTTGCCAGGTTGTGCCGGTCCGGCGCGAGCGACGTGCTACTACCGTGGTGCGCCTGTGGTGCGCCTGATGATGTTCCGATCGTGTTCCGGTCCGCGGCGGCTCGCCGGCCTCGCGCTGCTCGTGAGCCTGGGGCTCACCGCCGTGGCCCAGGCCCGGCCCGGCGGCGGAGACAGCTTCTCGGGCGGCGGGGGCCACGGTGGTGGTGGCGGCGGCGGGGCCGGGCTGGTGTTCGAGCTGATCTACTGGCTGATCCGGATCATGTTCTACTACCCGCAGGTCGGCGTGCCACTGCTGGTGGTGGTCGTGGGCTACTTCATCGTCAGCTCGCTGCGCAGCGGCAAGAACCGCAGCTGGGACAGCGGCCCGCCGACCGAGCTCGCCGCGCCGCTCGACCTGATGGCGGTGTGCCAGCACGACCCGGCGTTCTCCCCGGTCGCGTTCGAGGACTTCGCGTTCCGGCTGTACGCGACGGCGCAGCGCGCCCGCCACGGCAAGGCCGCCCTGGCGGCGGTCGCGCCGTATGTCGGCCAGGCCGCGCGCGATCAGCTCGCGCTGCGCGCCCCGACCGGCGTGCCGGTGGCCCAGGTCGTGGTCGGTGCGATGCGCGCCTACCGGGTCGAGATCCCGCCGCAGGCGCTCGGCAAGGGTGCCCTGCCCACCCGGGTCCGGATCGGCATCGAGTACGAGGCCAACCTCGCGACCGCCGAGCACACCTACTATGTCGTCGAGCGCTGGGTGTTCGCGCGCGACGCCAACGTCCAGAGCAAGCCCCCCGGCAAGGCGCGGACGTTCCCGTGTCCCAACTGCGGCGCGCCCTGGCAGGCCCGGCAGTCGGGCACGCAGATCTGCGCGTCGTGCGGCCAGGCGGTCGACAACGGCCGGTTCGACTGGATCGTCGAGTCCACGGCGGTCTCGTCGAGCGAGGAGCGGCCGCCGACCCTGACGACCGAGGTCCCCGAGCGCGGCACCGAGCTGCCGACCGTGCACGACGCCGCGGCCGACGCGCGCTGGGCCAAGCTCCTGCGCGACGATCCGGCGCTGACCGCCGCCGCGGTCGAGGCCCGGCTCGCCATGATCTATCGCGAGCTCAACGCGGCCTGGGCCAATAGCGATCTCGCGCCGGTCCGCGGCCTGGTGTCCGAGGGCCTGTTCGATTATCTGCAGTACTGGATCGACGCGTATCAGGCGCAGGGCCTGCGCAACGTGCTCGAGCACATGCGGATGACCCGGACCGAGCTGGCCAAGGTCACGCGCGACCGCTACTACGACGCCGTCACGATCCGGCTGTGGGCGACCGGCCTCGATTACGTCGAGCGCCGGCCCGACGGCGCGCTGGTCCGCGGCTCGCGGCATCGCGAGCGGCCGTACAGCGAGTACTGGACGCTGATCCGCTCGGCCGATCGCAAGGCGGCGGCCGCCGCCGCGCCGACCTGCGGCAACTGCGGCGCGCCACTCCAGATCTCGCAATCCGGTGAGTGCGAGCACTGCGGCGCGCACGTGTCGTCGGGCGAGTTCGACTGGGTGGTCTCGAAGATCGAGCAGGACGACACCTATCGCGGGTAACCGTGATAGATCGAAGAGGTGGCAGCTTTTCTCGACGACGCGGCGCGAGACGGATTCGCGCGCGCGGTTCAGACGATCGAAACTGCGTCGGGCGCCGAGGTCGTGATCGCGATCCGCCGGCGCTCGGCGGGGTACCTGCACGCGCACGTGATCGTCGGCACGGTGATCGCGTTCGCCGCGCTGGCCGCGATGCTGTTCGTCGAGGACGAGTTCAGCCTGGGCTCGATCCTGATCGATCCGTTCGTCGCCGGCGGGCTCGCCGGCGCGCTGATCATCCTGGCGCCCGGGGTCCAGCGCGTGCTGACGCCCGCTGCGCGCCGGCGCCGCGAGGTGACCAGGGCGGCGCGGGCCACGTTCGTCGAGCGCGGCGTGGCCAACACCCGCGAGCGCACCGGCGTGCTGGTCTACGTGTCCTGGCTCGAGCGCCAGATCGAGCTGGTGTTCGATAGCGGGCTCGAGCGCAAGCTGGCGCCCGAGGTCCGCAGCCAGGCGGCGGCGGCGCTGACCGCGGCGTTCGGCGCCGGTGGCGCGGCGGTGGCGAGGGAGCTGGAGAAGCTCGCCGAGCCGCTCGCCGCCGCGGCGCCGCACCGCGCCGACGATATCAACGAGCTGCCCGACGCGATCGACAGCGATCTCGGCAAGCGAAAGGCCACGTCGTGATCCGCCGGCTCGTTCCGCTCGCGCTGGCCGTGATCGCGCTGCTCGCCGCGCCCGGCCGGCTCGCCGACGCCCGTCCGGGCGGCGGACATAGCTTCTCGGGCGGCGGCGGCCACAGCTACTCCGGTGGCGGCAGCCGCAGCTCGTCGGGCGGCGGCAGCCGGCCATCGAGCAGCTACTCCGGCGGCAGCCACTCGACCAGCTACTCCGGCAGCCACTCGACCAGCTCGAGCAATTACTCCAGCGGCGCTGGATATGCCGGGGCGGGCGCGGCCGCCGGCTATTCGAGCGGCGGTGGCGGGTATTCGACCGGCGGCGGCTCGCCGTCGTTCAGCGACGGCGAGACCTACGACGGCAGCAGCGGCCTGATGTACTGGCTGTTCGAGACCCCGGTGTTCTGGGCGATCTTCCTGGTCATCGCCGCGATCATCCTGGTCAACTGGAAGAGGAGCCAGCAGAACCGCGACTGGGACAGCGGCCCGCCGGTCGACTTCGAGGAGGCGGTCGAGCTGACCAGCCTCGACACGCTCGATCCCAACTTCTCCCAGATCGTGTTCGAGGACTTCATCTTCCGGCTGTTCTCGGCGGCGCAGCGCGCGCGCCACTCGCCCGACGCGCTGGCCCAGCTCGCGCCGTACGTCAGCGAGGCCGCGCGCGGCCAGCTCGCCCAGCGCGCCCCGGTGGGCGTGCCGGTGCAACAGGTCGTGGTCGGCGCGATGCGCACGTTCCGGTCCGATGTGCCGGCCCGCGCCCTCGGCGCCAGCGCGATGCCGAACCGGGTCACGGTCTACATCGAGCTCGAGGCCAACATCGCGACCGCCAAGCACACCTACTACACGGTCGAGCGCTGGGCGTTCGGCCGCGACGCCGACGTCCACAGCAAGCCCCCGGATCGCGCCCGCACCTTCCCGTGCCCCAACTGCGGCGCGCCGTGGCAGGCCGCGCAGTCCGGCAGCCAGGTCTGCGCGTCGTGCGGCCAGGTCGTCGACAACGGCCGGTTCGACTGGGTCGTCGAGACCACCGGCGTGATGTCGAGCGACGAGCGGCCGCCGAGCCTCACGACCGAGACCGTCGAGCGCGGCACCGACCTGCCGACCTATCGCGACGACAACCTCGACGCGATATGGCAGGCGCTGGTCGCCGATGACCCGACGCTGACCCAGGCCGCGCTGCAGCAGCGGCTGTCGCTGATCTACACCACGCTCAACGCCGGCTGGACCAGCAACGAGCTCAAGCCGGTGCGCGGCCTGGTCTCCGATGGCCTGTTCGATTATCTACAGTACTGGGTCGATGCCTATCGCTCGCAGAACCTGCGCAACGTGCTCGACGGCATGCACATCACCCACTCGGTGATCGCCAAGATCACGCGCGATCGGTTCTTCGACGCCGTCACGATCCGGCTGTTCGCGACCGGCAAGGACTACACGATCAACACCCGGACCGACGAGCAGGTCGTCGGCTCCCGGCTCAAGAACCGCGACTACAGCGAGTACTGGACGCTGATCCGGACCTCGGGCCGCCAGGGCGCGCCGCACGTCGAGCCGACCTGCGGCAACTGCGGCGCCCCGCTCTCGGTCGGCCGCGCCGGCGAGTGCGAGCACTGCGGCGCCCACGTCACCGGCGGCGAGTTCGACTGGGTGCTCTCGAAGATCGAGCAGGACGACACGTATCGCGGCTAGTCGGCGCCCGTCCGCCGAGCCTGGTAGTCGGCGGTCGCACCCTTCGCCGCCGAAAATCATCTCGGCGCGATGACGCGTCCGAGCTAAGCTTGATCGAGATGTTGAAATGGGAAGACGTCACGCGCTTGGCAAGCCGCCTCAACGGCGTGCCGGTCCTTGGATGCCGTCCCGGAAGCCCCGCAGCGCGCGCGGGTGTGCGCTACGGAGATATCTTGCTCTTCGTCAACGACCTGCCGACGCCGGACTGGGCGTCGTACATCGAGGCCAAGGCCACCGTGCGCGGCAAGATGAAGGTCGAGCTGTTTCGCGCCGGCGAGACCGTGACCTGCGAGTTCGCGCTGCCGACGCACAGCGAGCCGGTCGATCCGTCGCTGCTGCTCGACGAGCTGATCGAGAGCGGGATCGGCCCGCTGATGATGAGCGAGGGCCGCCATCCCGACTCCGACCCGAGCTAGCGATCGTCAGCCATCGGCGCGGTACTTCTTGAGCTTCTGATACAGCGTGCTGCGCGAGACGCCGAGCCGCGTCGCCGCGCGGTCGATGTTGCCGCTCTCGAGCCGCACCATGTGCTCGACGTGGTGGCGCTCCAGCTCGTCGAGCGTCATGAAGTCCGGATCGGCGTCGGGGCCCTCGGGCTCGTCGTCCTCCGGCACCGCCTCGAACCGCAGGTGCTCGGCGGTCAGCCGGGTCGCGCCGCCCGACATCAGCACGCCGCGCTCGAGGACGTTGCGCAGCTCGCGGACGTTGCCGGGCCAGGCGTAGGCCTGCATCGCTGCGATCGCGTCGAGCCCGAGCTCGGTCGATCGGCCGAGCCCGAGGTGATCGAGCACCTGGCGCGCCAGGGCCGGGATGTCCTCCGCGCGCTTGCGCAGCGGCGGGATCTGCAGCTGGATCGTGTTGATCCGGTAGTACAGATCCGACCGGAATCGACCTTCACGCACCATGCGGCCGACGTCGCGGTTGGTCGCCGAGATCATCCGGATATCGACGTTGTGGCTGCGCACGTCGCCGACCCGCCGGAACCGCTTCTCCTCGACGACCTTGAGGATGCGCGGCTGCAGGGTCAGCGCGATCTCGCCGATCTCGTCGAGGAACGCGGTGCCGCGATGCGCGACCTCGAGCAGGCCGAGCTTGCTGGTCGCCGCGCCGGTGAACGATCCGCGCTCGTGCCCGAACAGCTCGCTCTCCAGCAGCTCGGGCGACAGCCCGGCGCAGTTGATATCGACGAACGGCTCCTCGGAGCGCGGCCCGTGCTCGTGGAACCAGCGAGCCAGCACACCCTTTCCCGTGCCGGTCTCGCCGGAGATCAGCACGGGTGTGTGACTGTCGAGCACCTGGTGAGCCTGATCGTACAGCCGCTTGATCGCGGGGCTGTCACCGGCAAACGGCTCGAGCCGGCTGCGGACTTCGTGGGCCGAGCGCGCCACCGCCCGCCGGCGATCGCGATAGCTGTCGAGCACGCGCTGGACCACCGCGAGCAGCGCGGCGGGGAAGATCGGCTTGGTCAGGAAGTTCTCGGCGCCGAGCTTCATCGCCTGGACCGCGAGATCGAACGACGGATGCCCGGTCAGCATCAAGATCGGCACGCGCTCGTCGATCCGGTGCAGCGTCCGGATCAGATCGAGGCCGTTGCCGTCGGGCAGCTGGTGATCGACGATCGCCAGATCCGGTGACCGCTCGCGGAACTCGTGCTCGCCGGTCTGCGCGGTG
>DASWOO010001308.1:0-2613 GCA_036404335.1 Kofleriaceae bacterium | reverse complement strand
GACGTACCTGGGCACGATCCCGGACGCGCCGCGCCGCCGCGACGACGGCCGCATGCTCGCCGAGACCGCGATCCGCGCGCTCGCCGACCTCAAGGGCTGCGTCGCGACCGCGCTGCAGAACAAGGACGCGCTCCTGTTCCGTCTGCTGCCGCCGCCGGGATAGCGCGCCCATCGCCGGAAACCCGGCCCCGGGGTTCTACTCGCCGACGCAGTGGTGACAGCGGAACAGGTTGCTCGGGTCGTACTTGTGCTTGATCGCGAGCAACCGCGGGTAGTTGTCGCCCCAGAATGACCGCTGCCAGTCGGGCTCGAAGTAGCTGGTCTCGTTGACGTAGGAGCCGGCGTCGGGGGTGAGGCCGCGGATGATCGCCATCGCGGCGGTGATGCGGTCCCGGGACGCGGCGGCCACGGCGGTGTCGAGCTCGTGGCCGGCGACGCCGGGCAGGGCGTCGCTGCCGTCGCCGGTGAGCAGCAGGGCCGCCGAGCGCAGGACCGCCGGGTTGGTCGCCGTCTCGGCGGTGCGGCGCAAGGCGTCGTCGGATCCGCCGGCGAGGCCCTTGTTGAAGTGGAGCGCGAACCACGACTTGCGCGAGGCGTCGAACAGCGCGGCGGCGAGCCGGGGCTGGTTGCCGGCGTCGAACAGCGTGGCCGGGAGCCAGCGCGACTCGTAGGCGTACCAGTAGATGTGGACCTGGTCGGCGTCGCCCGCCCACCAGAACCGGCCGCGCGGCTGGTCGGCGCGCTCGTCGGCGACGATCGCCTCGGGCGCGTACTTGTGGAAAAACTCGTAGCTCCACATCTGGTTGGCCGGCAGCGCGTGCGCGGCGAGCTCGATCGCCAGCTCGGGCTGGGTCGCGATCCACGCGCGCAGCGGCTCCCACGCCGCGGTCGCCTCGTCCTGGGTCAGGCCCTGGAACGCCATCGAGATCTGCAGCGTGTTGCCGCGGAACGTCACCGACTCGCCCCAGTGATCGTCGAACAGCTTGTCGCGGTAGAACGCGACGAACTTGCCGATCAGCTCGCGGTACGCGGCGTCGGACTTCGCGGTGATCTTGCCCATCACCGAGCCAAACGTCGCCGGCAGCGGGTGGGTCAGGAGCGTCGCCTTGGTGACGACGCCGAACGTGCCGCCACCACCGCCGCGCAGCGCCCAGAACAGATCGGCGTGCTCGCAGGCGTTGGCGATCACGGTGCGGCCGTCGGCGGTGACGACCTCGGCCTCGAGCAGGCCGGCGGCGCCGGTGCCGTACTTCTTCGACCAGCTGCCGAACCCGCCGCCCTGGAGGAAGCCGCCGGCGGCGCCGACCGAGGTGCAGCCGCCGCCCTGGACGTAGCGGCCGTGCTCGACGGTGACCGCCTGGTAGGCGTCGAGCCAGCGGGCGCCCGCCTCGACGGTGACCGCGGGCCGCGCCGGCTGGCTCGCGCAGCCGTGCGGCACGAACGCGTCGACCAGCTCGACCTTGCGCAGGTGGTGCGTCCAGATCAGCAGCGAGTCGGGCGCGCTCGACCGGCCGAGGTAGTCGTGGCCGGTGCCCTTGATCGCCAGGCGCAGGTGATGGGCGGCGGCGAACTGGACGCCGGCGGCGACGTCGGCCGCGGACTCGGCGACGATCGCGTAGGCGCTCTGCGCCGGCTGCCAGGCGTCGAGCCAGCCGGCCGACTGGGTGCCGCCGACCTGATCCTGGAGGTAGAACGGGTTGCGGATCAGCCGGAGCTGAGCGGCGCAGGCCTCGCTGGTCGCGTCGGCGTGGCAGTCGGCGAGCGGCGAGCGCGGCTGCTCTAGCTTGCCGTGGAGCCGGGCCGCGAGCGCGCGCCACTCGGCAGCGGTCGGCCAGCACGCCTGGCCGGACGTGCACGGCACCTGCGGTGCGGGCGAGGGCGTCGACGGGGCGGCGCCGCACGCGGCGAGGATCAGGAGGGGCAGGGCTCGCGCCATGCCGGCAGCTTGCCCCAACGCGCGCGCCAAGCGCAGCTCATCATGACGAGCCTACGGTGCGAGCAAGTAGCAGACGCCGCTCCAGCAGGTCGCGGCGCGGCCGCCGGCGACGTACAGGGCGAGCGGCGGGACCTGGCTGGTGCCATCGGCGCCGCAGCTTAGCTGCAGCTCGGTGATCGGCTCGGCCAGCTGCAGCGCGCCGGCGTCGAGCTTGTAGCGCTTCGCGACCTCGGCGAGCGTGCTCGGCGCGCGGCGGCGGCGCGGGTCATCGCAGCCGCCCGACCACGGCGAGCTGTAGCGCTCCGGCGCGACCACGACGGCGCGGCCGTGGAACCCGGCGGCGTCGAGCTCGCTGATCAGCGCGTCGCCGCCGAGCACGTGGCCGGTGATCTTCCAGTCGTGGAACGCCGCGGTGTCGGGATCGACCGCGGGCCGGGCCGGCGGCGCGTCAGGCGGCAGGCAACCGGCGAGCGCGCAGATGCTAAGCAGAGGCAGCATGCCGCGCGACGCGACGCGCGGAGGGGTGAAGCTCGCGGCTCCGCCGCGGACGAGGGGGCGGGAAGGCCCCCTATACAATCGATGTTTCGGGGCCACGCAGCGGCAATGAGACCACGAATCGCGCGCCGCCGGTGGGCGCGCGGTCGGCAGCCAGCACCAGATCGCCGCCGTGCTCGATC
>DASWOO010001307.1:0-3718 GCA_036404335.1 Kofleriaceae bacterium | reverse complement strand
GGGTCGTGTGGGCGCCGCGCGGCCCGCTCGCCGAGAAGATGTTCAAGGCGCCGAGCGCGTCGGTCGCGGACAAGGTCGAGGCCGCGCGGCCCCGCCTGGTCGAGAAGCGCAAGAACGGCACCGTCAAGGTGATCCCGATCGACAACACCCACGCCCTGCCCTACCAGGCCGCGATGCGCATGGTCGAGTGCGGCAGCGCGCCCGACGGCACCGCCGCGCTCTCGGCCCGCGCCGCGCGCGCGCTGACCGAGAAGCTCCAAGGCAACGCGATCAGCCCCGTCGCGGCGCGCACGCTGGCCTGGGCGGTCGAGTCGGGCCTCGCGCTGCCGCCGAACACGACGCTCAAGCTGATCCGCTGACGGCGCGTCCCCCGGCAGCGCGGGAGGGTCAGCCGTTGCGCCGGCGGGCGCCCGGGCGGGGCCGGCGCGAGGTGGGCAGGCTCGACAGCGGCGGCGGCGGCGGCGGCCGGCGCGCGTCGAGCTCGGCGAGCACGGCGCGTGCGATGTCGGCCGGCGAGGTCAGGGCCTTTGCCTTGCCGCCCTGGACGAACAGCTCGTAGACCTCGAGGGCGAGCACGGCGAGCTGGACCGGATTGCCGGGCAGCGCGCCGTCGGGGAAGCTGTCGCGGTGATCGCGCAGGAACGCGCCGGTCGCCTGGACCGCGTCGTGCTCGGCGCGCGCCGCGTCGTCGCGATAGGTGAACGTCCACTGCGCGACCCGCGCCGCGATGTCGGCGCGGCCGCCCTCGCGGCCGGGATCGATGCCGGTGGCGGCGAACACGCGGCAGTCGTAGTCGCGGCAGGTCTGGGGCCGGTCGTCGTAGATCGAGCAGCGCTGCTCGATCAGCATCGGGCACTGGCCCTGCTCGTTGAAGCCCATCAGCACGTGGCCGGCGGGCAGGCCGGGCGCCGGAAACAGCAGCCGGCGCGGGATCCGCTGCAGCGCGCGCGTGTCGTCCGGCCGGACGTGGATGAAGTAGGCCGAGCGGCAGCACGCGTTGCACGTGCCGCACGGCACGTCCGAGCCGAGGACCTTGAGCGACCGCGCCCGCCGGGTCGCGCGCAGCCAGCCCGCGAACTCACCGGCAGGCGGCGTCGGCGTGGTGTGCTTCGTCATCGCCCGTCGGGAAGTATGCCTCGCCGGGGCGCCGGCAGGCAACCCGGCGCGCTCGGCCTACGCCGACTCGCGCTGGAACGTCCGGTTGGCGACCAGGACGCCGAACACCGCGAGCACCGCCGCGACGGCCAGGCCGGTGACCAGCGACGGGTCGGCGAAGTCGCCGTGGAACGCCGCGCGCGCGCCGTTGACGACGTGGCTGAACGGGTTGATCCACGCCACCCGCTGCAGCCAGTGCGGCGCGATCGACATCGGCAGCAGGATGCCCGACAGCAAGAACACCGGCACCGCGAGCGTGTTGATCAGCGGCGCGAGCGCGTTCTCGTTCTTGAGCCACAGCCCGGCGGCGTACGACAGCGACGACAGCGAGACGCCGAGCAGGCCGACGATGCCGACGGTGATCAGCGCGCCGGCCGCCGGCACGCGCAGGCCGAACGCGACCGCGATCAGGGTCAGCAGGGTCGCCTGGATCAACAGCACCAGGGTGTCGCGCAGGACGCGGCCGAGCAGCAGGCCGAGCCGGCTCGCCGGCGTCACCCGCATGCGCTCGACCGAGCCATTGCGGATCTCGGCGATGATGCCGAAGCCGACGAACAGGCTGCCGAAGATGCCCAGCTGGATCAGCATGCCGGGCACGAACACCTGCCAGGCATCGCCGGGCGGGAACCCGGGCGTCTTGGACACCGGGCCGAGCAGCGGCGCGAACAGCGCCAGGTAGAGCAGCGGCTGGATCATGACGATGATCACCCACACCGGCTCGCGGAGCAGGAGACGCATCTGGTAGCGGAACGTGATCATGCAATCGCGAATCATGAAAAACCTCGAGGGAAGTCGGCGGGAAACAGCGGGTCAGTTCGGCGCGGCCGGCGGGGCGCCGGGTGCCAGGCCGAGGCCGGGCGCGCGCGGCTCCTGGTCGCGCAGCGAGCGGCCGGTCAGGGTCAGGAACACGTCGTCGAGCGACGGCCGGGCGACCAGCAGCGAGCTGACCGTGATGCCGGCCTCGTCGAGCGCGCGCATGAGCGGCAGCGCCTGGGTGTCGCCGCGGTCGACCGTGACCCGCAGGCCGCGCTCGACGGCGGTGGCGTCGCGCACCTCGGACCGGGCCGACAGCACCTCCATCGCGCGCGCGGTGTCGGCGACCTCGAACGTGACCAGCTCGCCCGAGATCCGGCGCTTGAGCTCGGCCGGCGTGCCCTCGGCGACGATCTTGCCCTGGTCGATGATCAGGATGCGGTCGCACATCGCGTCCGCCTCGTCGAGGTAGTGGGTCGTGAGCAGGATCGTCACGTTCTTGTGGTCGCGCAGCGAGCGGATGTGCGACCACAGGTTGGCGCGGCTCTGTGGATCGAGCCCGGTCGAGGGCTCGTCGAGGAACACCAGGCGCGGGTCGTGGACCAGGCCGAGCGCGATGTCGAGCCGGCGGCGCTGGCCGCCCGACAGGGTCTTGATCAGCCGGTCGCCGAGGTCGGACAGCTCGAGCAGCTCGCGCAGCGCGCCAGCCCGCGACCGGGCGGTCGCGCGCGACAGCCCGTAGAGCTGGCCCTGGGTGACCAGCTCCTCGTCGACCGCGGCCGACGGGTTGGTGCCGCCGCTCTGCGAGATGTAGCCGAGCTGGCGCCGCACCCCGACCGGATCGCGCTGCAGATCACAGCCGGCGATCGTCGCCTTGCCCGCGGTGGGCACGAGCAGGGTCGACAGCATGCGCTGGGTGGTGGTCTTGCCGGCGCCGTTGGGGCCGAGCAGCCCGACGATCTCGCCCGGTGCGACGTCCAGGTCGATGCCCCGGACCGCTTCCACCGTGGCGAACCGGGTCTTGAAGGTCCGAGTGAGCCCTCGCGCTTCGATCATAATCAGCCTTTCCTACAGCAAACGGGAAACAGTTCCAATGAACAAACAAGATATGATTTCGACCTCACACACGGAGTGAGGGGCCGGAGAGCTCGTGGCGCAGGCGATCCAGCGTCGCGGTGTTGTGGCCGAACTGGTTGATCACCGGCGCCGCGCGGAACCTCGCGCCATAGCTGTGCTTCAGGAAATTGGCAAACGAGCCACTGGCGCTGAGATCGACAAAATACAGATCATCCGGCGCGCTGAACGCGTGCGCCATCAGCTCGGCGAACCGGATCGGCTCGCGCACCACGTCCCATAGATAGTCGGCCCAGCGCTCGGTCGTGGCCGGCGGCAGCACGCCCGCGTAGCACGCCGAGTAGATCGGCAGCCGCGCCGGCCGCGGCCGGATCTGCGCGGCGTGGGCGATGAGCTCGCCGCGGATCGCGTCGACCAGCGGGCCGTGGAAGCCGTGGCGCACCGGCAGCCGGACCGCGACATGGCCCAGGCGATCGAGCGCCGCCTGCGCCGCGTCGAGCCGCGCCGGCGCGCCGCTGACCACGAAGTTGCCGGCGAAGTTCACGCCGGCGAGCGCCAGGCCGTCGAACACGTCGCGCCGCTGGTCGAACAGCGCGGGCGCGGCCAGCACGCTGAGCAGGCAGCCGGCGCAGCGCTCGCGGAGCATCCGCGCCTGCGCCGCGACCGCGGCCAGGCCCTCGTCGAACGTCATCACCCCCGCGACGGTGGCCGCGACGTACTCGCCCAGGCTGTGGCC
>DASWOO010001306.1:0-2898 GCA_036404335.1 Kofleriaceae bacterium | reverse complement strand
AGACGTACACGGTGCGCGCCGCGCTCGAGGCCCTGGCGGTCGAGCTCGCCACCCAGCGCCGCACGCCGCTCGGCACCGCGCAGCTCGACGACGTGCTCGCCGACATGGCGCGCGCGGTCGAGGCGCAGGCCGAGGTCGAGTACACCGCGGCGCTCGACCGGTTCTACCTCGTGATCATGACCATGGCCGACAACACCACGTTGCAGGCGGCGCACCAGTCGCTGCTCGGCCCGGTCCGCCGGCTGCGGCGGATCGCGATGACCCAGGCCGGCCGGATGCAGGCGTCGTACCTGCAGTCGGTGAAGATCCGCGACGCGATCGTCGCCGGCGATCCGGCAGGCCCGGCGCTGATGCGCGAGCAGCTCGACCACGCGTGCCGGGCGGCGATGAGCGCGCTCCGCATGGCCCCCTGAGCGGGGTGATCACTTGACGGTCTGGTGCGTCGGCGAGTGCGCGCAGCGATCCGGATCCTCGCCGAGCAGCGCGCACATCCTCGCCAGCGCCCGCGACCGCTCGCCGGCCGCGGCCGGCTTGGGCTGCAGCGCGAACGCGACGAGCCACCACGCGCGCCAGTCGTCGGGGTGGGCGGCGGCGGTGGCGCGCGCGTCGGCCGGGGCAACCGCCTGGTGGAGCGAGGCCTCGACCAGCCGGGCGAGCACGTTGGTGCGATCGAGCGCGAGGGCCTGCGTCAGCTGATCGGTGACGGCCTCGATGTCGTGGCTGAACATCAGCTTGAGCAGGCTGCGGGCGGCGAGCGCGTCGGCGTCGTCGAGCCAGCGGCCGGTGGCGGGGTAGTCGCGCGACGCGACGGTGATGCGCGGCAGGTGGACCTGGCCGGTGACCAGCCACTCGCCGAGCTGGCGGTCGAGCTGGGCCGGCGGCAGATCGGGGAACGCCTCGGTCCACGCCTGGCGCCAGACCTCGCCGCGCCGGCCGTGCGGCAGCGCGTTGAGCCGCGCGAAGAACGTCGCCAGCTGATCGAACCGGGTGTTGAGCAGGAACGACACCGTCGCCCAGCTGGTCGCGTAGAACGCGCCGTCGATGCAGGTGTGATCGCGGCAGGCGAACAGCTCGCCCGCGTTGATCGGCGGGTGCGCGTGGAGGTAACCGGTGCGGTCATCGCGCGGGATGCCGATCTGGACCGAGGCCTGGCCGGCGTCGAGATCGGCCATCTCGAAGTAGGTCGCGATGCCCTCGCTCAGCCAGTGCGGCTGGTTGGCGATGATGCCGGAGCTGATCACGTGGCTCAGCTCGTGGCTGATCACGTGGTCGTAGTCATGGGCATAGGCCGAGAGCACGATGCCGGGCTGCAGCGTCGGGCCGTCGCTGTCCCACACCGCGGCGACCACGTTGCGCGGCAGGTACGCGGCGGTCTCCTGGGCATCGCGCAGCGCGATCACGAAGCTGCGCCCGGTCTGCGGCGCGTTCATCGCCCGGCCGATCACCTGCCAGTGGTGCTCCATCTCGCGGACCAGCTCCCGGCCGCGCCGGCCGGAGGCGTCGGTCCACAGCGTGAAGTGCTCGCTGCGCACCTCGATCCAGCCGGGGCCGCCCAGGCTGGGCAGCTGCGGGATCACCGACGAGCACGCCGAGGCGGCGATCGCCGCCATCCCGACGAGCCGCGCGCGCGCCTGCATCCCGTAGGTTGTAACAACCCGTCGCGGTCTGCTGTGCAGAAATCCGGCGTCAGGCAGGCTCAGAGCGGGTAGACGCCGTTGCAGGCGTCCGGATCGCTCCAGCGGTCGACCCACGAACCATTCGAGCACTGGTACCACAGGCTGTCCGACTTGCTCTGCACGCAGGCATTCTCGGGCATCTCCTTCTTCAGCGTGTTCGAGTAGCAGTCGGCGCCGCCGCTGCTGCCGCCGCCGTACGCCGCCAGCGCCTGGTTGGCGTACGTGATGCGCTTGGACGAGTCACACGTGCCGCAGATCTCGAACTTGTCCTGGAACGCCTTGACCGCGGCGGTGACGGTCGTCGCCGCCTTGAGCTGCGCGAGGCCGTAGCCGCTGAACGTCGTGAGCTCGTACCAGATGAAGTTGAGCTGCGTGGTCAGCGCGCCGCGCGAGGTGCCGTGCTGGCTGGCGTACCAGGTCGCGTTGTCGTTGTGGCTGGTGTCCCAGCGGCCGCCGACCGACCACTGCGCGATGCCGCGGCCCGGGCCGCCGCCGTACTCGACGGCCGCCGGGTTCACGCTCGACTCCTGCACGAGGTTACCGACCACGCCGGCGGCCTGGATCTTGGTGAGGCCCTTGCTGACGAAGAAGTTGAACGCGCTCTGCTCGTTGTTCGAAAGCGCGGCCTCCGTCATGCTGGTGTCTTCATCGTCGCTGCCGTCGGTGTTGTCCGTTGCACAACCGGCGACCGACGCTGCGGCGGCGAGGCAAAGTGACACGGCGATCATCGCGTTCGATTTCATGGGGCCTCGCCTTCGCAAGCGACATGCCGCCGGCCGGTGCGCGTAGCTCGGTGAAACTACTCGCTGGCTACTGCAGTGGCCGGTTCGTGCAGTCTCCGCCGCAAACGATGCATTGCACCAGCGCGTGCGGCGGCTGCGGCGGGCGCGTGGCAAAGCGCACGCATGGAGCTAGGTCTGTCTGCCCGCACGCGCAGATCACCGGCTCGACCGCCGGCATCGGCTCCCACGCAACCGACGTCGACCACCGAGGAGATCCAGCGGGGCGCGAATCCTGTGGCGTGGCTGGCCGAGCGCCAGGCTTCCTGCACGCAATCCACGGCTTTTCGCCCTCCACGCTCAGGCCGTCCGGGCGGCGGTCGATACACCGGCCGTGCGATCCTTCGGCCGAACGCTGGTCATCAGTGGAGTTCTCTGGCCGCCGCGTGCGGTTCCGATCCTGAACCCGCGCCGACATCCTCGGCCCAGCAGGCCATCTGGTC
>DASWOO010001305.1:0-2610 GCA_036404335.1 Kofleriaceae bacterium | reverse complement strand
GCTACTAGCCCGTAGCGCCGTCAGGGCACGTAATCGAGGCCGAGGCAGGCGCCGCCGTCGGTGGTGTAGTAGTAGGAGACGCCCGGGCACGGCGTGGCGCCGATCGGAAAGCCGGTCGCGACGATCGTGGCCGTGGTCCGCGCGGTGTTGACCGTCGGGGCGACGATCGCGTTGAACCCGTTGGCGGCCCAGATCTGTGACGCGGTGATCGCGAAGTGACTGCCGCTGAGATCGACCGTGGCGACGGTCTGCGCCATGCCGCTCACGCACGACCGGCCGCTGGCGAACGGCATCGCGAGGTAGTCGTGCTTGTAGTTGCCGTTGTCGCTCTCTTCGTGGGTCGTGCCGGTCGACACCGCGAAGGTGTAGTCGTTGGTCGCGATCGCGTGCTTGACCGGATCGAGCTGGACCATGTGCCAGGTCGTGACCACGCTGGTCGCGGTGTTGCTACCGGTCTGGATCGTGCCGCAGCCGCCGGCCGGATAGCTCGACGTGTTGCTGCCCTGCAGCATCAAGTACGTCTTGAGGTCGGCGCCGCAGTGCGCGGCGTACGGCTTGGCGACGTCGCCGTCGAGGTGGAGCTGAACGTCGGTGTTGGCTGCGGTCATGCCGAGGTCGACGCACGCCGCGGGCAGGAACCCGGCGCCGGCGTCGGCGTGCGGCCGATCACTGTCCTTCACCGCACCGCAGCCGGCCAGCATCGCGACGAGGCACAGCGTCGAGCTTCGCATGCCGCGTTCATATCACACGGCCCGCGCTAGCTCGCCTGCGGCGCGGGCTGCTCGGGCCGCGCCTGCTCGTCGATGTCGAACCGGTCGTGCAAGTAGTAAGCGAGGGCACGCCCGCGGATCTGCTTGCTGTCCTCGGCGGCGTAGCCGAGCGTCTCGAGCTGCTGCCACACGTCCTGGATCACCGCCTTGATCGCCTCGCACGCGGCGTGGCTCGCGTCGGCGGCGTCCGGCTCGTACGCGCGGGTCGCGCCGAGCTTCTTCTCGAGCGGCAGGTACAGCGGGCAGTCGTGATCGTAGAGGAACCGCAGCAGCACGGCGGTATAGACCGGCGAGGTGTGCTCGCGCTCGATCACTCCGAGCCGCGCGCTCAGATCGAAGCCGAGCCGCTCGGCCTCGTTGGCCGGCGACGTCGCCGGCACGCGGTGCGCGAGCAGCCAGTCCTCGAGCACCGGCTCCCACGGCACCACCGGATCGGGCGGCAGCGCGGGCTCGGCGCCCGGATAGCTGATGACCAGCCGCGGTGACGCCCAGCCGCTCGGCGCCTGGCGGCGGACGAACGTGCAGACCGGCCTCACCCCGTGGTCGAGGTAGAACGCCCAGCGCTGGGCTTCCGGCGGGAGAGGCTCGGTGGCCGCGGGACCGTACAGCTCTTCCACGAGACCCATGCGGCGGAGTCATTGCCAGTCCCGGGCCGAAACCTCGCCGCGGATCTGCCCGTGGGCCGCGCGCTCCTGCGTCACCAGCGCACGCCCGGTGCGCGGCGGCTCAGTGGGCGTCGCGCGGATCGGTCGGCGGCATGGTCTCGACGATCCGCCAGTCGACCACGCTCGACGGCTCGCGCAGGAACTCGTCCGGCTGCGGATGGGCCAGCGCGTAACGCAGCACCTCGTCCATGTGCTTGACCCCGATCACCGTGATCTGCTCGAGCACCGCCTCCGGCACGTCCTTCAGATCCTTGCGGTTCTCTTCAGGCGCCAGCACGGTCGTCACCCCGGCGCGGTGCGCCGCGAGGATCTTCTCCTTGAGCCCGCCGATCGGCAGCACGCGGCCGCGCAGCGTGACCTCGCCGGTCATCGCGATGGTCTGGCGCACCGGGATCCGCAGCAGCGCGCTGGCCATCGCCGTGGCCATCGTGATGCCCGCGCTCGGCCCGTCCTTGGGGATCGCGCCCTCGGGGAAGTGGACGTGGATGTCGACCTTGTTCTGGAAGTCGTTGGACAGCCCGAACGTGCCGGCGCGCGACCGCAGGTAGCTCATCGCCGCCTGCGCGCTCTCCTGCATGACCTCGCCGAGCTTGCCGGTCAGGGTCAGCTTGCCCTTGCCCGGGACGATCGTGACCTCGGCGGTCAGCAGGTCGCCGCCGAACATCGTGACCGCCAGGCCGTTGGCCAGGCCGATCTCGTCGTCCTTCTCGGTCCGGACCTCGCGGAACTTCTCGACGCCGAGCCAGTGCGGGACCTGCTCCGGGGTGACCTCGAACGCCGTCGCCGTCCGGCCGCCGGACAACCACTCCTTGGCGATCTTGCGGCACACCGTGGCGAGCTCGCGCTCGAGGTTTCGGACGCCGGCCTCGCGGGTGTAGCGGTGGATGATCGCGGTCACGCCCCCGTCGGTCCAGGTGATCTGCAGATCCTTGACGCCGTTCGCCTCGGCCTGCTTGGGGATCAGGTACTGCCGGGCGATCGCCAGCTTCTCCCACTCGGTGTAGCCTGGCAGCTCGATGATCTCGAGGCGGTCTTGCAGCGGCAGCGGGATCGCGTGCTGCTGGTTGGCCGTGGTGATGAACATGACGTCGGACAGATCGTAGTCGAGGTCGAGGTAGTGATCGTTGAACGTCGAGTTCTGCTCGGGGTCGAGGACCTCGAGCAGCGCGCTCGCC
>DASWOO010001304.1:0-8428 GCA_036404335.1 Kofleriaceae bacterium | reverse complement strand
GGTGTCCTGGCTCCCCCGTCGTCAACCATCCCTCGTATTGTATTCACACCAAGCCCTGCGCGCAGGGCGAAGCGCTCGACCTGGCGCGAGCGTTCTGTCAGAACCACGGGTGCGGTGGCTGTGACGCGATCGTCCAGCTCGCCGACTGCCCGTAGCCGAGCGAGGCCCGGCGCGCGTTGCCTATTCCAGGATCACCTTCTGGATGCCCCAGTAGCCGCTCGACAGGAACAGCGCGTTGTCCTGGCGGGCCGCGCCGTTGACCGACCAGCCGCGCGTGCGGATGGTCTGCTCGAACTGCGGCTTCTGGCCGGCCACGAGCTTGTAGACGTCGAGGCTGTCGCTGCCCCAGCCCGAGGTGACCAGCGCGCGGTTGCCGGTGACCGACAGCAGCCAGCCCCAGCCGGCGTCGCTCGCGACGCGGTCGCGCGGCTGCGACGGGTTGGAGACGTCGAGCGCGTGGAGGTCGACGTGCGTGTTCGAGGTGTTGCCGTGGTCGTCGACCTGGTAGTTCTGGGCCGAGAAGTAGACCTGGCTGCCGACGACGAACGTCGAGCCGACGTAGCCGTGGATCGGCGTGTGCGCGACCAGCCGCGCGTGGCTGCCCTCGATCTTCAGGACGTCGAAGTCGTTGACCGGGTTGGTGTACGACTCCCAGCGGTAGTCCATCGTGTAGATGATGCTCGGGTCGCTGGCGTCGCCGCCGACCAGCAGGCCCGGGACGTTGACCCGGCGGCCGACCCGCGGGTGCGCGCGGTCCGACAGGTCGATCGAGTCGAGGTAGTACTTGACCCAGCTGCGCTCGCCCGGGCCGTCGATCCACTCGTAGTGCGTGGTGTACAGCGTGTCGCCGACCGCCTGCAGGTTCCCCCACCAGTCGCTGTCGTTGTTGCGCACGACGGTCGACGCCACGCTCGGCGCGTCGGGGTTCGACGCGTCGACGACGAACAGCTCGCTCTGGCTGTCGAAGTAGTTGCCGGCCGCGTCGTACGTCGGGTGCCAGCGGCGGAACGCGAGCGCATCACCGCCGACCTGGACGACGTCCGCGCCGCCCCACCAGTCCCACCACCAGAAGCCGCCCCAGCCGCCGTAGCCGTAGTTGTCCCACGCGTCGGTCGGCAGCTGGACCTTGCCGCGCACCGTCGCGGTGCCGTTGACCAGCTGGATGACCTCGACCTGCTGCGAGCGCTGGTAGCAGGTCTGGCCCGGGGCGCCGGTGCCATCGGCGCCGCCGCTCGCGCCGCCGCCGCCGCTGGCGCAGCCCGGGACCCGCACGTCGGTCACGATGTACGTGTAGCTGCCGTGGTTGAACACGCGGGCGTTGATGCCGTCGACGGTGATCGTCGGCACCGCCGCCGTGTCGGCCGACTCCTCGGCGTTGGCGATCGGCAGCAGGCGGACCTGCGACGTGGTCACGTCGTTGCCCCACCAGTCCGACGAGACCTCGGCGATCGAGCTGCCGGTCGGCCGCGCCGCGATCACGTTGCGCGCCAGGGTCAGCTCGGTCACGACCTTGGGCGTCATCGGATTGGAGTAGTCGACCACCGACAGCGCGAGGTCCGACAGCGACACCAGGCGGTTGCCGACGAAGATGCCGCGCTCGACGTAGCCCTTGGTCTTGGCCGCGCCCGCGGTCGTGATCGAGGTCGGCGTGAACTGGATCAGCTGCAGACCGTTGTTGTACGTGCCCGTGGTCCAGTCCCAGCCGGCGAACGGCAGGACGACGAGGCCCTTGGTCGCGTCCATCGTGAACGCCTTGAACGTGCCGGTCGCCGGGGTCCACGCCCAGCCCTGGCCGAACGTCGACGTGCCGAGCAGGAGCGGCGCGCCCGGGTTGGTGACGTCGAGGTAGTTGAGCGACACCGGGCTGCCCTCGACCGCCTGCTGGTACTGGTTCCCGAGCGCGAACATCCGGCCGCCGGGCGCCGGCAGCAGGTTCCAGACCTGGCCCTGGACCTGCGCGCTGCCCGCGAGCTTGGGCGCGGTCGGCGCGGTCAGGTCATAGACCTGGACCGGCGTCGAGCCGGTGCCGTTCCAGTAGTCCGCCGACGGCGAGAGGTACAGCCGGTTCGAGTCGAACCGCGCCGCCGCGCTCCAGCCGGTGTTGGTGATGGTGAGCCCCGACGCGAGGCTCGGCGCGTCCGGCTTGCTGAAGTCGACGGTCGACAGCGTGTAGCCGCCGACGCTGCCGTAGCGCTGGCCGATGACGTGGGCGATCTTGCCATCGGCGAAGTCGAGGTTCCACCGGCCGTTGTCCGAGCCCCAGCCGTTGACCGCGCCGTCGACCGTGATCTTGCCGCGCAGCTTGATCTCGCCCGCGGGGTCGGAGATGTCGAGGTACTGCAGCTGGGTCGCGGCGACCGGGTAGGTCGCGCCCGCCGACGCCAGCATGATCGCGTTGGGCGTCACGTTGAACACGCCGTTGAACCCGTCGAACCGCATGGTGTCGACCTCGGACACCTGGTTGTTGGCGAAGTTGACCGAGGTCACGACCACCGCCGGCCCCGACGTGGTCGTGCCGCCGCCACCGCCGCTGCTCGACACGCCGCCGCCCGGCGCCGACACCGCGTCCTCGCCGCCCCAGCCGTAGACCCAGCCGTAGTCCTCGCTGACCGCGTAGAGCACGTCGCCGACCACGCGGTCGTCGCGCACCCAGCCGCCGAGCTTGGCCTCGCCGACGACCTTGATGTGGGCCGGGTCGGTCGCGTCGAGCCCGCGCACGATCGAGCCGTGGAACGGCTCGCCGCTATCGAGCGCGCCGTACCAGTCGCCGACCACGACCGTGGCCACGCCGTTGCGCACGATCATGTCGACCGGCGTGCCGAAGATCGGCGAGCGGCCGAGCAGCGCCGGCGCGTCCGGGTTGGTGACGTCGAACACCATCAGGCCGCGGTAGCTGTTCAGGTAGTAGAGCCGGTTGCCCTCGAGCCGGTACAGGTCGGTCTCCTCGACCGTGCGGGTCGGGCTCGAGGTCGGGTTGGTCGGGGACGGCACCCCGCCCTCGGCGTCGCCGGCGCCGGAGTCAGCGCCGCCGCCATTACGGGTGCCGCCACCGGGCGGTGCCGATTCGAAGCTGGTCTGGCCGACGGCTCGATCGCGATCGCCGCCATCGCCACAGGCCGCGGCGACCGCGGCGGCGAGAAAGAGGAACGGAATGGATTGACGCATGTCGGACCTTTTCGCAAGGCGGATGCCACGCCGCCCGCCTCGCATTTCCACAGGATACGCCATCGCACATCGGCTTCGGGCCGAAGATCCAGGCAGCCAGGTCATAGCCAGCGCCCGCGACATTGCTGTCATGCCGCGGCCGGCGTCACATCCTGACGGAGCTAGTCGTAGCGCAGGCCTTCGACCGGCTGTAGCGCGGACGCCGACTGCGACGGCACCAGGGTCGAGAGCAGGCTGACCACCATCGTGATCCCGGCCACGAGCAGGACCTCGAGCGGCCGGACCTCGATCGGCAGCTTGTCGATCAGGTAGACCTTGGGATCGAGGTGGTAGCCATAGCGCGAGACCACGGCGCAGATCGCCAGGCCGATCGCGACGCCGAGGATCGTCCCGGCCCCGCCGATCGCCAGGCCGACGACCTGGAAGATCATCGCCACGCTCGACGACGTCGCGCCCATCGACTTGAGGATCGCGATCTCGCGGGTCTTGTCGGTGACCATCATGGTCAGCGCCGACACCATGTTGACCGCGGCGACGATGATGATCAGCGTCAGGATCACGACCAGCGCGAGCTTCTGCAGCTTGAGCGCGGTGAACAGGTTGTGGTTGAGCTCGTACCAGTCCTGGACCGAGTACGGCGGGCCGCCCAGCGCCTTCTCGAGGTTGCGCGCGATGTCCTCGGCGCGATCGACGTCCTTGACCTTGAGCTCGACGCCCATCACCTGATCGCCGCGGCCGACCAGCTCCTGGGTGTCGCCGAGCGAGGTGTACATCAGGCGGCGGTCGTACTCGTCGAACCCGCTGTAGAAGATGCCGGTCACCGTGAACTTGCGGGTCCGCGGCGCGCTCTGCTTGGCGCGCCAGGTGTCGAAGTCGAGGTTGGACAGCGGCACGACGACGGTGACCACGTCGCCGAGCTTGGCCTTGAGCTTGTGGGCCAGCTCCTTGCCCATGATGATCGGCGGGTTCTTGACGCAGCTCGGCTTGGCCGGGTTGGCCGGCGGCGGCGCCGGCTTGTCGGGATCGCACGGCGGGGTCAGCAGGGTGTCGACCGCGCCCTCGATCATGTGCTTGTCGAGATCGAGCACGCCGCCGACCAGCCTGGGATCGATGCCCTTGATCGCCACGCCGGAGATCTCGCCCTTGCCGCGCGTGACCAGCATCTCGGCGAAGATGAACGGCTGGACCGCGAGCACGTCGGGGTCGACCTCGCGCGCGGTCTTCATCACGTCGCGGTACTCGGCGAACGTCGCCTGCTGCTTGAGCACGATGACGTGCGCGTTGACGCCGAGCACCTTGTCGCGGAACTGCTCCTGGAACCCGGTGGTCACCGCCAGCACCGTGGTCAGCGCGGCGACGCCGAACACCACGCCGAGCACCGACACGCTGGTGAACACGCTGAACACCGACAGCAGCAGGAACGCCGCGGTGACGATCATGCTGAGCACCAGGGTCACCACCCCGGCCGGGTTGGCGCCGTCCGACATCATCAGCACCACCGCGCCGACGATCATGCCCGCGACGCCGACCAGCGCGAGCCACTGCATCAGCTTGTCGCGCTTGCCGCCGTACAGGTAGCGCCACCCGATCTTGGTCTCGAAGCTCACGAGGCCCCTACCTTGCCCCGTCGAGGCCGGACTAGCCAGCCGCCGCGATGAGAACAAACCGTCTTGACTGACTGTTTTGCGGGCGGTACATCTCCCGGCGGATGCCCGAGGCCAAGATCGCGAAGCTCGACGCAGCTCGCGTCCCGCGGACCCAGCAGCAGCGCCGCGAGGAGACCCGGCGCGCCTTGCTCGACGCCGCGGTCGAGAGCCTGATCGAGGTCGGGTTCGCCCGGACCACGACGCTCGAGGTCCAGCGCCGGGCCCAGGTCTCGCGCGGCGCCCTGCTCCACCACTTCCCGTCCAAGGCCGAGCTCCTGGTCGCCGCGGTCGATCACCTGGCCGAGATGCGGGCGCGCGAGATGAAGGCGTTCGCGTCGGAGCTGCCGCCCGACGAGCCCGGCACCGAGCGGACCGACGTCGTGCTCGGCCTCCTGTGGCAGTGCTTCTCCGGCACGTTCTTCAAGGTCTCGATGGAGCTGCGCACCGCGGCGCGCACCGATCCCGAGCTGCGCGGCGTGCTGGTCACCGCCGAGATCGCGCTGCGCGACCGGATCTTCGCGCAGAGCCGGTCGCTGTTCGGCAAGACCGTCGCCGCGCACCCCAACCTCGAGCGCGCGCTCGATCTGACGCTCCAGCTGATGATCGGCGCGGCGATGTCGTCGGTGCTGCACGGCGACACCGCGCACCTCGACCACGTGATCTGCGACTGGAAGGCGATGTTCCCCCTGGTGCTCGCCCACGCGGGCACCGCCGCCCCCCCTTCAGCCAGGAAAGCCAAGCGATGAGTAAAGAGCTCAGGTTCGACGGAAGAGTAGCGATCGTGACGGGCGCCGGCGGCGGCCTCGGCCGCGCCCACGCCCTGTTGCTGGCGTCGCGCGGCGCCCGGCTCGTGGTCAACGACCTCGGCGGCTCGCACACCGGCGAGGGCAAGTCGTCGTCGGCGGCCGACAAGGTCGTCGCCGAGATCGTGGAGCGCGGCGGCGAGGCGGTCGCGAGCTACGACTCGGTCGAGGACGGCGACAAGATCGTCCAGACCGCGATCGACGCGTTCGGCAAGATCGACATCATCGTCAACAACGCGGGCATCCTGCGCGACGTCACGTTCCAGAAGATGACCCAGGCCGACTGGGACCTGGTCTATCGCGTCCACGTGCTCGGCGCGTTCCGCGTCATCCACGCCGCGTGGAACCACATGCGCGAAGCGGGCTACGGCCGCATCATCAACACCGCGTCGGCGTCGGGCATCTACGGCAACTTCGGCCAGGCCAACTACTCGATGGCCAAGCTCGGCCTGCACGGCCTGACCCAGACGCTGGCGCTCGAGGGCAAGAAGCGCAACATCATCGTCAACACGATCGCGCCGACCGCCGGCTCGCGGATGACCGAGACGGTGATGCCGGCGGCGCTGGTCGAGGCGCTCAAGCCCGAGCTGGTCTCGCCGCTGGTCGCCCGCCTGGCCCACGAGTCCAACGAGGACACCGGCGGGATCTACGAGGTCGGCGGCGGGTTCTTCGCCAAGCTGCGCTGGGAGCGCTCGGCCGGCAAGACGTTCCGGCTCGGCCGCACGGTCGCGATCGAGGACGTCGCCGCGGCGTGGCCCGAGATCAACCAGTTCGACCGGACCACGCACCCCGAGACGATCGGCGCGTCGCTCCAGCCGCTGATCGAGAACGTCGAGGCCGGTCCGAGCAAGGGCGGCAACCAGTTCATCGATGTCGACGCGGCGCTCGGCTACACCTACCCCGAGTACCGGTCGAGCTACGACGAGCGCGACGTCGCGCTGTACGCGCTCGGCGTCGGCGCGGCCAAGAACCCGACCGACGAGCGCGACCTGCAGCTGGTCTACGAGCTGTCGGGCAAGGGCATGAAGGTGCTGCCGAGCTTCGGCGTGCTGCCCGCGATCAACATGGTGTTCAACCAGGGCAAGACCGGGGTCAGCGCGCCGGGCCTGAGCTACGGCCTCGACCGCGTGCTGCACGGCGAGCAGTACACCGAGCTGCGCCGGCCGCTGCCGACCAAGGGCAAGCTGACCACCAAGGGCACGGTCAAGAGCATCTACGACAAGGGCAAGGGCGCGATCGTCAACACCGAGTTCATCACCTACGACGAGCACGGCGACGAGCTGGTCAAGAACGAGGTCGGGACGTTCGTGCGCGGCGCCGGCGGCTGGGGCGGCGAGCGCGGCCCGAGCGCGGACGTCAACACGCCGCCCGACCGCGCGCCCGACAAGGTCGTCGAGGACCAGACCTCGGAGAACCAGGCCCTGCTCTACCGGCTGTCGGGCGACTGGAACCCGCTGCACGCCGACCCGAGCTTCGCCAAGGCGTTCGGGTTCCCGCAGCCGATCTTGCACGGCCTGTGCTTCTTCGGCTTCGCCACCCGCCACGTCGCCCAGGCGTTCGCGCCCGGCGGCGACCCCGACTTCGTCAAGTCGATCAAGGTCCGGTTCGCGACCAGCGTGCTGCCCGGCCAGACCCTGATCACCGAGATGTGGAAGGAGTCGGACACCCGGATCATCTTCCGCTGCAAGATCAAGGAGACCGACCAGGTCTGCATCTCCAACGCGGCGATCGAGCTGTGGAAGGAGCAGCCCAAGCCCAAGGATCGCAGCAAGCCCGCGGCGGCCGCCTCGAGCGCGCCGGCGACGACCAGCGGCGACATCTTCCGCGCGATCAGCGGGTTCGTCGCGGCCAACGCCGAGCTCGCCGACAAGGTGAAGACGACGTTCCTGTTCAAGCTGAGCGATCCGACGTCGAGCTGGACGATCGATCTGGCGAGCGCGCCAGGCAAGGTCAGCGAGGGCGAGGCCGGCAAGGCCGCGTGCACGCTCGACCTGTCGGACGCCGACTTCATGGCGATGGCGACCGGCAAGGCGGACGCGATGAAGCTGTTCTCGTCGGGCAAGCTCAAGATCTCGGGCGACGTCATGGCGTCGCAGAAGCTCGGGTTCCTGAAGAAGATCACGCCGGAGATGGTCGCCGCCGAGACCGGCAAGCGCGCGGGCGGCCCGGGCACCGGCGTGCCGCCGACGCCGGCCCAGGCGAGCTCCGCCATGGCCGCGCCGAGCGTCGCCGAGGTGTTCGCGGTGATCGCGGATCACCTGCAGGCCAACCCCGAGCTGGCGGCCAAGGTCGGCGCGGTCTACCAGTGGAAGGTCGGCGGCGCGCCGTGGGTGCTCGATCTCAAGCACGGCGCGGGCAGCGTCAAGTCGGGCGAGGCCGCCGCGGACTGCACGCTCGACATCGCCGAGCCCGACTTCCTCGACATGACGTCGGGCAAGGCCGACGCGATGAAGCTGTTCACGTCGGGCAAGCTCAAGATCTCGGGCAACATCATGCTGTCGCAGAAGCTCGAGTTCCTGCGCAAGCTCGATCCCAAGCGCGGCGCCGAGGTCGTGGCCAAGCTGCGCGCGGCCGGCGGCGCGGCCCCGGCTGCGGCGCCCGCGGCCGCCCAGGCCGAGTCGCAGGCGGCGAAGATCTTCGCCGCGCTCGACCAGCGGCTCGCCGCCAACCCGGGCCTCGCCAAGGAGCTCGGCGCGAGCCTCGTGCTCGTCGTCAAGGACAGCGGCGCGCGCCACACGATCTCGGCGGGCGGCAGCGAGCCGGCCGCGACGCTCACGCTCAACGACGCCGACCTCGCCGCGCTCGCGTCGGGCC